>JAUVIB010000046.1 GCA_030592985.1 Calditrichaceae bacterium
AAGATGAAGAAATTACAGGCAGTTTGGAACTGAAATTGGTATAAAACCTATTTTCGCACTTCTACTTCACTCAGCATAAACTTCATCAAACAGGTTTCTCTCACTTTTACAACGAATCTATCTACGCAGGGTTTAGTTCTTCGCCTACCGGCCATCCAGTTTCCAGTCAGGTTTCCGGGGTGAAATTCTGTTACATATATTACTTGCAATTGAGACTTATTTGCATTAATATTGCACCGCTAACTTTCAAGAGTCTTTGTAAAAACCGAAACAATAGTCGATCGAAAAGTCTCGGGTTAGGAACCAAAAATACAATGAGATGAAAGATGCAAAAGATATGCACAAGGGAGATTAAGTAAGAATGTTTAAGGGAATTATTTTGTTATGCATAGCATTACTATTATGGGCGAGTAGTTATATAAATCCTGCTTATGCTCAAACTGCTAAACTGACTGGCAAAGACATTATACTTGAAGTCGATAACCGTCCCGATGGCGATGACCGCAAAAGCGTAATGCACATGACATTGATCAATAAAAGAGGCAGAACCAGAGAACGCACAGTTTTATCCTATCAAAAGGATTATGGAAAGGATACAAAAGTAATTATGCTTTTCCAAAAACCGGCTGACGTCAAGGGGACAAGTTTTTTATCCTGGGAATACAACGATCCTGAAAAAGATGATGACCGCTGGCTATATCTACCGGCATTGAAAAAAGTGCGGCGTATATCAGGTTCCTCCAAAAACGACTATTTCATGGGTACCGATTTTACCTACGACGATTTGGGCGGCCGCTCCGTGGATGAAGATATTCATGCACTGCTCCATGAAGAAGAAGTTGACGGCGTTAAATGCTGGGTTGTCGAATCTGCGCCCAAAGATAAAGATTATATGTATTCTAAAGTGATAAGATGGATCAGGCAGGATTCATACGTCGCAGCGAAAGCGGAATACTATGATAAAATGGGGTTAATGATGAAAATCCTTACCATATCGGATGTGCGTGAGCAGGATGGGTTTTGGACAATTTTTAAAATGAAAATGGACAATAAACAGGAAAAACACAAAACTATTCTGGAACTTGAAGATATGCATTATAACACAAAGGTAAAAGACAGTATGTTTAAAGTTTCTAACCTGGAGCGCGGAAGGATAAAATGAATCAATTACGAGTTATCCGCCAGAAGGCGGACTTGCATTAGCAGGCGAATTACAAACTCTTAAACGATTAAGCAGTATTGAATTGAGTTCACCTTTAATAAATGGTCATGCCAAGGGGCGGATCCGCCTGCTGACGAATTTCAGGGAATTGTTGATAGCGCTGTTTTTGATAACGCCATCTTATGCCCAATTGGAAGTGAACGGATTTGTGGACAGTTACCATGCCGTGCGTATTAAAGAACCGAATGATTTTTTAAGTTCACAAACCCGGGTACGTCTGGAAATGCTGACCCAAGGTGATGCCGCGCTGGCATTCGCCTCGGTTAACGCAGTGAAGAACCACATCCTGCCATCACTGAACGGCATCGAATTACGGGAGGCTTATCTCGAATATGCTGCCGAGATTTGGGATTTTCGTATTGGCAGGCAGATCATCATCTGGGGTAATGCCGATGGCGTGCAAATCACTGATGTCATCTCGCCGATGGATTTAACGGAATTTTTAGCCCGGGATTATGATGATATCCGTATTCCGGTTGATGCCTTAATATTTAGATATTTAAGGGAATGCACCAATTTCGAACTCATCTGGGTTCCTATTTTTCAGGCTGCAATTCTACCGGACGAGTATAATTCTTGGGCTGTCAAAACTGAATTTCCGGCAGATTTTGATGTTACTTATGAAAACCCGTTGATGCCGGAGAAAAAATTAAGTAACAGCGAATTTGGCGGGAAAATATCTTTTTATTTAACCGGTATCGATCTGGCGCTCTCATCGCTGTATACCTGGGATAAATTGCCAGTGATGAATCGAACCCTGACAGATGTTAATAATCTGAGTATTCGGGCGGAACATCATCGATTGACCTTCGTGGGATTAGAATTTTCCAAGCCTTACCATAAATTCGTTATTCGCGGTGAGGCCGCTTATTACAAAGGAAAGTATCTCGAACCCGCATCTTTTGATGACATGTTAATGCAAAAAAACACTATCAATTGCTTATTAGGTTTAGACTGGTCTCCCGGCGGCAATTGGTCGCTTAGCGCACAGTTTGCAGACAATTTTATTTTGGATTACGATAAAAATATTCTCAATGAAGAACACACTATGATTTCCACGATAAACATATCGAAGAAATTATTCCGGGAAACGCTGACAATATCATCAATGGGATATTTAGGGATAAATGATAAAGATTGCTTTACGCGGAGCAGCATGGATTATGCGCTAACCGATGAATTGCACCTGTTAGCCGGCTTCGATATTTTTATCGGCGACAAAGGAATGTTTGGTCAATTTAAAGATAACAATGAGGTTTGGGTGAAATCGAAGTATAGTTTTTAATAATGAAAATGATTTTCATAATCAGAAGAGACTGAAACATGAGTAAAAAAATACTTATCTATTTACAGGTCATTTTCTCCCTGGCGCTCACAGTAATTAGGGCAGACGCTTCTGATGACTATGGTTGTATAAAAGGGAGAATTCTAAATGCTGAGAATGATGACCCCTTGTATGGCGCCAATATAATTATTGTTGAAAACAAGCAAGGCGCCATATCCGGTAAAAACGGATATTTCATTGTGAAGGATCTTCCAATGGGAACATATACGCTGCGAGTCGCTTTTATGGGATTTGCCGCTGGGGAAAAAGAGGTTGTTTTAAAAAGTTCTGATACTGTGATTGATTTTCGTTTAAGGGAAACGGTCATGGGTGCAGATGCAATCGTGGTAACGGCAACCCGAACTGAAAAAGCATTGAAGGACGTCCCAATACTCACCGGGCTTATTTCCAGACGGCAGTTGGAAAGTATCGGCGCAGTTACGGTTAAGGATGCCTTGCAAGAGCTTCCGAGTCTGGAATTTTTGCCAAATGCACATGGAGCGAATATTATGATGCATGGTTTAGGTCCTAAATATATTCTTTTTTTAGTGGACGGCGAACGTATTGCAGGCGAAGTGCGCGGAAATATTAATTTTTCCCGTCTAAACACGGCAAACATCGAACGCATCGAAATTGTTAAGGGCGCGGCCTCATCGCTGTATGGTTCTAATGCCATTGGCGGAGTGGTTAACATTATTACTCAAAAGACAAAATATCCGCTTGAGCTGCAGCTTAATTCACGGTTTTCAAAGTATAATGAGCTGGCTCTGGGAGGAACGCTGGGTTTGAAATACAAAAGATTTACTTCTAAAACTGATGTTATATATAAAAAAACAGACGGTTATGATTTAGATCCAGCTACGATTAATTATACCGTTGATAAATATGAGGATATTAACTTCGGTCAAAAATTCTCTTTTCAGCTAACTGATGAGTTAAATCTATCTACTTCCGGAAGCTATTATATTCTGGAGCGGTTTGATGCAACACGAACAGTCAAATTTAAACATCGAAAATATTATGACTTAACATATAATGTAAAAGCGCAATATCTGTTCAATGACAGGGCGATGATTGAGTCAAGCTGGCATTCGGATACTTATGATACAAAGGATGTGTTTGAAAAGCTTCAGGATGAGGAAAGGCTGACCTATCAACATCGATATAATAATGGCAGGTTAATGAGCAATTTCCAGTTAGGCGATAATCATCAATTTACGCTGGGAAGTGAATTGATTCAGGAAAAAGTCTTTTCCACTCGTATCACCGGCGAGACACATACAGCCGATGATTGGGTGTTTTTTGCTCAGGATGATATAAAATGGACGGCCCTGTGGAGCTTTGTTCCGGGATTTCGCTATGATTATCATTCTGAATATGGCTCTCATTTTTGCCCGAAGATTTCCGCAATGTACCAGGCGCTGCCGTTCAATTTTCGAGCCGGTTATGACATGGGTTTTAAAGCGCCCACCTTAAAAGAACTGTACATGAATTGGGATCATGGAGGCGGAGGCCCTTATGTTTTCGGCAATCCGGATTTAAAACCCGAAACATCCAATTATGGCTCTTTATCAATCGAATTTATTAATAATTACCTTAATTGGTCTGTCTCTTTATTCCGGACTGATTTAAAGGATATGATCGACACCAGGAGTGCGCCGGGCGATCCAAATACAAATTATTATGGAAATGTCGCTAAAGCCATGACCCAGGGAATTGAAGCGTTGGCTAAGGTTGACGCCGGATCCGGAATTGCTCTGAAGGCTGGTTACGGCTTTATTGATACCGAAGATAAAACTACCGGCAGGGAATTATTTGGGCGGGCCAATCATTCGGGGACTATTAGTCTGGAATACACCAATAACAGATATGACTTTAATTTTAATCTGCGCGGAAAGTTTACCGGGGAAAAATTGATATACGAAGATGAGGATGAAGCCATAGGCGCTGTCACCAAACACAAACAAGCTCCTTATGCCATTTGGAGGTTTACATTCAATAAGAAGCTTTTTTCATGTATAACCTTAACATTCGGTATAGACAACCTGTTTGATTATATGGATAAAGACTATTTAACTACGCCGGGACGAAAATATTATGGCGGTGTTAATATCACATACAAATAATTTTAATTTAACGGAGGATTAAAAAAATGAAGAAATCTTTTAGTATGTCTAAAATTTTTGCAGCTGTTTTTTTGCTATTTTTTATGATTATCAGCTGCAGTGATGAAAATGTTACAGGCCCGCCTCCCAGCGGTATCGACAAGGAACTGATGATTGACGCATCAAGCAAAACAGAATGGGTTTATTTTTCTTTTTCTAAGGGAGATACCGTAACTATCGCTGAATCAAACAGCTCGTTAGAATGGGACCTTGGCCTCAGACGTTACCATTTTAAAACAAACAGCGGAACATCCGGTTCAGGTCAAGGCGGCGCCGTTAATATGGGTAATGTGGATTTTGCTTCTATAACTGAAGCTCCGGAAAGCGGATATACGGTTGATGATTCGGTAACTTTTCAAGGCCACGGCGGGCCTATAACTTATTCGCTCAATCCTGTTCTGGAAGGTTGGGCAACAATGGAAGGCATGCCCCCTGTATTTGTTGCTACTGACAGCATTTACGTGTTGAAAACTGCCGACGGCAAGTATGCTAAATTATGGTTAAAGAATTATTATAACGATGAGGGCACATCAGGATATATAACTCTTCAGTATTTCTATCAACCGGATGACGGACGAGATTTGAAAGAATAGTTTTTTTTATCAATAGGAGTGCAAAAATGAGAAATATTAAAACAGGACTCATTCTGAGTCTATTCATTGCATTAAGTCTAAGCTTTTCAACCCCGGCTTTCAGCCACACATTTTGGCTAAACGCTACAGAGTATTTTCCTGAAATCTATTCTCCGGAATATGGCGCAAAAACAAATATTTATTTTGGCTGGGGACATAGATATCCTGTGAGTGATTTCCTCTCAGCGGATAAATTAAACGAGTTTAACTTGATTACGCCAACGGGAAAAAGCAAACCAATAAAGCCCGGCGTTGGGGGATTTCTGGCAACGGAAGTAAGCTTTTCTGAAAAAGGATCCTATATAGTTACTGCAGCCTTGAAGCCGGGATTCTATACGATGTATATGAAAGATGGTAAAATCCATCACAAAAGCGTGCCCAAAACAGGATTAAGCGGAGTGATCCTGAGTCTTCATTTCGAGCAGTATGCCAAATCGCTGATTAATGTGGACAGTGCGGATAATTCTTTCCTTAAACCCGTGGGACATACGCTGGAAATCATACCTCTTGCGAATCCAGCCGATTTGAATGTGGGAGATTATCTTTCGGTTCAGGTATTATTCAAAGGCAGACCGGCGAGATTCTGCCCGCTGTATGGCACGTATGCCGGATTTTCAACCGGTGATGATTTTGCTTTTGTTACAACCGCAGATGGGCAAGGAAAAGCCAAAATAAGAATTTTACATCACGGTACATGGCTGCTTAAGGCAAAGAAAAAATATCCTGCTCCGGATGAACTTAAGGATAAGTGCGATGAGATGTCCTATACAGCGACATTTACCTTTGAAGTGAAGTGACTGACACAGAAGATCTCTCGCAGATTTGAAACCTGCGGGAGGTCCTCTACTAATTCAATGCTTTAAAGCTATTTTGTATTTTGTGCGTTTCTGTGTCATCTGCTTCATGGATATTGTTTGTACTATTAGCTGCATATTCTATAACAATCCATTTTACTGTCATTGCAGAAGAAAGGTATTGCCTGAAAACTTATGACGCGGAGTACAGACAGTATATGAAAAAAGTACCGCGGTATTTTTTATTTTTTTAAAGCAGGAAAAACTATGAATAAAATACTCATTACATATTTTTCAGAGTCTGGCTCTACCCGTGAAACGGCGGATATTATAGCTAAACAGCTTTTGAATGATGGCATTAATGTTGACGTGCGTTCTGTTAAAGATGTAGAGCAGATATCAGATTATGAAGCAATAATCATCGGCACGCCCAACTGGTATGGTAAACCCGTGCCAAAGGTTAAAAAGTTCCTGAAAAAACATCAAAATGAGTTAGGCAAAATACCGGCAGCCTTTTTCTTCACTTGTTTAAGTCTTTCGGAAATTGCCGCTGAAGCGCCGCCGGCTTTCCCCATCTATAAAGACCCAATTTTTGACCAGCAGGCAAAGCCTTTGAACGAAATGACTTCATGGGAGAAAAGTCATGCCGCATCTCTTTATATCAGGAATCTGGCTAAAATAGCGCCAGAGCTTAAACCAGCCACGATGGCTTTTTTTAAAGGCAGACTGGATTTTAAACGCTTGAGTTTTTTCAATAGAATGATAATGAAATTTATCACCTTGATAAATAAGGAAATACGAGAAGGTGAATATTTAAACCACGAAGCAATTCGTGATTGGGCAAAGGAATTATCATTAAAATTATTGTGAAAATGACTTTTAAAATCATAAACACAAGGAAATAAAAATGGGTTTAGATTTACAAAAAATCAATCAACGATTCGCCAAAATAGGCGAACGAATAGTAAAAATGCGCTGGCTGAATATTGCCCTTTTTCTATTGATTATGGTAGTTTCTTTTATAGGGCTGAAGAAGATCAAAACAGATGTTTCAAATAACAATTGGTTTTTGGAAAACGATCCCACTCTTATAGCGCAAGAGGAATTTGAGGATATTTTCGGCAATAGTGATTATGCCGCCGTTTTGGTGGAAGCGGATGATATTTTTCAGCCGGAAATTTTAAGTAAAATCCGTGATTTAAGCAATGAAATGGAACGTTATATTCCACTTTCGGACGAAGTGCTTTCATTATCTCATCTCGAGTTTAGCCTTGGAACGGAAGGCGGAATGCAGATTATTGATCTGATCCCCGATGAAATCCTCACAGACAAGGCTGAATTGGAAAAGCTGCGCCGGCTTGCTCTTTCCAAACCCAACATAGCCGGAAAACTTATTTCCCAAGAATGCGATCAGACTTGGATCATGCTTCGCTTAAAGACATTTCCTGATCATTGGGAAACAGATAATGAATATTTACAATTTATACAAAGAACGGCAGAGAAATTCCCGCAATTCTTTGAAGATTTTGATACTTCCAAACCGCAAGCGCCGGAGATATTAATCGGTCATGTTTGCAAACAAATTGTTGAACAGGAAAAATATCAAATCCTGAATCCTAAAACATCCGGCATGCCGATGGTCAATTATGAAAAACGAATCTGGTTTGGAAAGGAAACCCCACGGCTGATGGGTTTGGCTCTTTTGTTAGCTGTTATGGTTCTTATAATATTTTTAAGATCATTACGCGGAGTTGTTTTCCCTATAATCAGCGCTATCAGTGCTATAATAATAACTTTTGGAATTCAAGGATACATGGGAATAAAAATCGATCCCAGCATGATTTCATTGCCTATGTTCCTGGGGTTTGCTGTTGCTGTCGGCTATGCGATACATGTTTTCAATTTTTACAAACGCGCTGTTCGGGAAGGTAAAAGTCCCCAACAAGCGTCAATTTTTGCAGTGGAAGAAACCGGCTGGCCCATTCTTTTTACGGCCCTCACAACTATTGGCGCCTTGATGTCATTTCTTTTTATCGACGTGAAATGTTTAAGGTGGATCGGTTTGACTTCCGCATCATTAGTTTTTATAACCTATTTTTTGACAATTATAATATTGCCATCACTTTTAAGCTTTGGTAAAAACAAAAAAGCGACCAAGTCTGCTGAGGATAAAAAATCACCGCTAACAGAAAGATTCATGGGAAAATTGAATGACTGGATTGTGGCGCGTCCCCTTCCAATTCTAATCACTTTTGGCATTGTAATGTTAATCTGTATTTGGGGCTTAACGAAAGTTGAGGTTTCTTTTGATATTAAAAGCTCGATGGGTGATAAAGTGCCTTATGCGAAAAAATTACTATATGTCGGTGATTCTAAAATCGGTTCGCTCTATTCCTACGACCTTGGCATAGAATTCCCCAATCCGGGAGACGCTAAGATTCTGGAAAACCTGCGGAAAGTCGAAATTCTTGAGAATGAAATTAATGCCCTGGAATTAACCAAGAAAACCAGCTCATTACTTGATATAGTTAAAGATATTAACCAGGTATTAAATGAAGGTAAGCCGGAATTTTATAAAATACCTTCTATAGATGATATTGCGGAATATCGGGAGATAAATCTTTCTCTAGAGGAAAAGAGAGAAATCGAAAAACAGATACTTGCTCAAACTATACTGCTCTATGAAAACGCGGGCGGCTCGGAAGCGGAAAGATGGCTTGATTATGACGATCAAAGATTGCACATAATGGTGGAACTAAAAAGTTATAATTCAACTGAGTTACAACGGGAACTTGCCTATGTGTCCAAAAGAACGAGCGAATTGTTTCCTGAAGCACGCCTGATACAGACAGGAACCGTAGCAAAATATACTGCGATGCAGGATATTATCGCTTTTGGGCAGATTAATTCATTTCTGATTGCTTTGGGTATAATTGCTGTTTTATTGATCATCGTTTTTGGAAATATAAAAACCGGACTCATTGGAACAATACCAAATATTACCCCGGCGCTTGTAGTTGGTGGAATTATGGGATTTGCAAAGATTCCATTAGATATGATGACGGTTACAATTATGCCGATGCTGCTCGGGTTAGCGGTAGATGATACTATTCACTTTATCAATCACAGTCATCTGGAATTCAACCGGACAGGCAGGTATTATTTTAGTATCAGGAAGACATTTATTATGGTCGGCTCGGCTTTGTTTGCGACTTCAGTTGTTCTGATATTAAATTTTTCAGCCTATCTTACATCAGACGCAAAAGTATTGTCCAACCTGGGACTGTTGGCGTCTTCCGGTATTGCCGCAGCTTTGTTAGCGGATTTCTTTGTAATTCCAATTTTGCTGAAAAAGGGGAAAGTTTTTGGGGAAGAGAAACAGAACGCGGATTACACTGATGAAAAGGATAAACACGGGTAAGAATAGCCAAATAATAATCCGTATTATCCGTGAGCAGAAAAAGCATAAGGAAATATCTTATAACTAGTTATTAATAAGAGGGGAAAATGCAAGAAATTCTAATGAACAAAAAGAAACAGCAAAGGGACTGGGGGCTAATAGCTGACAAATTCGATGAGATATCGAATTATGTTGTAGGTCCGGAAATAAATAAAGAGATTTGTGAAAAACTAAATAAAGAAAAGAATTTAGGCAAAGTAATAGAATTCGGATGCGGAACAGGATATTTTACCAAAGAGATAACTGATAATGCCGAGCATATTATTGCTACTGATGTTTCTAAAGAGATGTTAGCTGCTGCAAAAAATAAATTAATAAATTTTAAAAACATAACTTTTCAAAAAGTAGATTGCAGAAAAACAGCTTTCCCCTCAGAAGAATTTAATACTGTTTTAATGATTAATGTTTTGCATGTTATTAAAGACCCTGCATATGCTGTAAAGGAAAGTTACAGGATCTTAAAACCTGGTGGTTTATTAATTACCATAGACTTGACTGGTTACGGCATGAAGAAACTTGAAATGCTAAAGCTGCTTTTTAGATATCTAAGAAAAATAGGTAAGCCCCCTACTAAAGCAAATAAAGGCAACTTGTCTCCAAGCGATCTTGATATTTTTTCAGGGAATTCAGGTTTCAGTATAAAAGAAAACATACTTATAGGAGATAAAATAAAGGCTTTATATTTCAAGGGGATAAAACATGAATAAACAAAAACCAATGCTGTCAATTATGTTCAAGATGATGACGATAATTATGTCTATCAGAAAAAAGTTTAGGAATATTGATGAAGAACTTAGTTTGGCCGGGACAAAACCAGGAGATTACATTCTAGATTTTGGTTGTGGTCTTGGTTTTAATACAGTCCCGGCAGCTAAGATTGTTGGTTTAAAAGGGAAAGTGTTCGCACTTGATATTCATAAACAGGCTATAGAAATTGTAAGTAAAAAAGCAAAAAAATACAAATTAAATAATATTAAAACAATTATCTCTAATTGTGGTACTGGTTTAAGAAGTAATACTATTGATATTGTGTATTTGCATAACACATTGCCCCTGATAGAAAATAAAAAAGAAGTTTTAGATGAGATATATAGAGTTCTCAATACAAATGGGATATTGTCTTATATGAGTAGATTTGGTTCGCGCCTTACAGGTAATAATTCGATGAATGGCAAACAACTAAGAAAATATTTGGAAGCTGAAAATAAATTCAAATTAATAAAAAGCAGAAATGGGCATTTTATATTTAAGAAAATGGATTCCCACGGGTAACATTTCGACCAGTCTTTATCCCGACGATACTGTCGGGACTACGCCTCGGCAGGTAAACTCAATGACCAACCCGGTGTCTTCTGCGAAGGTGGATAAACATGAGTCTTTATTAAAATTTGTTAGATTCAATCCACCACTCTCTTATAAGCAAACACTAGTACAGACTGATACCCAATACACATCAAGATACTGAAAAGACGCTGATGTATCCAAAGTTACCTGTCCAGCTCCTTCAACACAAAAAGACCTAGCTTAACCAGCTACCGGGTTCCACATTGCTCAGAATGACCATCCGGCTTAGATTAGACACAATGACTTTCACTAAATGTAAAAATGATGATAGACATTTGGAGTTACTTTCGTCGTGACACAAAATTTAGCAGTTAGCGATTGGATTATTGAAGAGCTGATTAATCTGGGGGTTACACATTTTGTGGTTTCACCCGGTTCACGATCCACTCCTTTGACAGTCGCTGTTGCCCGTAACCCTAAAGCTGATACAACTATCCATTTTGATGAACGGGGTGCAGCCTATTTTGCCCTGGGACATGCCAAAGCCACCGGGCAGCCAGCAGTGTTGATCTGCACCTCAGGAACGGCTGTCGCTAATTATTTTCCAGCCGTGGTGGAAGCTTCAATGGATAATATTTCTCTCATCGTCCTTAGTGCTGATCGTCCCCCGGAACTGATTGATGTGGGTGCCAACCAGGCTATTTTTCAAGAGAATATCTACGGAAGCTATCCACGCTTATTTAAGAATCTGTCGCCGCCTGACACAAAGACCACTATTGAACAAATCCAGGAAACCATTACTGAGACCTATGCTGCTGCCATCGGCTCAAGACCGGGACCGGTGCATTTGAATTGTCAATTCAGGGAGCCTTTGCTGCCTGATTCAACGGGAGTGAAGCATCCAATTCCCCCTGTTCCTTGTCCCTCGACTCCGCTCGGGATGACGAAACAGGAAATTGATCCAATCGAGGACGATATTGACATTCTATTTACGCTAAGCATTTCTGATGAACAATTGCATTTGATCAAGAAAAAGATCGAAGGATACCAGAGGGGCATCATTATCGTTGGACGATCCGTGGATCCACAATATGATGAAGCTATTTTGAGTTTGGCCAATACTCTCAATTGGCCGATCTTTCCTGATATTCAATCCAAGTTGAGATTCAGAAAGCACGCTAATCTCATCAATCAATTTGACCTGACCCTTTTAAAGGATTCGTCGCTGGAGCAGAAACCAGAAATGGTGCTTCATCTGGGAGGTGCATTCACCTCAAAACGTTTGCTCAATTTTCTGGATGACTCTGAAATTTATTATGTCGCAGTAAAAGCAACACCTGAGTGCATCGACCCCAATCATCAGGTGGATGTGGCAATTCAGACGAATATTGGTGATTTATGCAAATCGATTGAAGTCTCCAATACTAACAATAATGGAATGTGGTTAAAAGCATGGCAAAAAACTGAAGGTGAAGTATCAGAGACGATCACAGACCTATTGGAATCCATGTCAATACTGAGTGAGCCTGCCGTCAGCTATCAGCTATCAAGATCAATTCCCCGTGACCATTCCCTCATGCTGGCAAACAGCATGGCCATCCGTGAAATGGAGATGTTTGGGACAATCCATGATTTTGAGGGTCGGGTTATTGCCAATCGTGGTTCCAGTGGTATCGATGGATCGCTAGCCACCGCAGCGGGCTATCAGATTGGTTCTGAAAAACCATTGACGCTCCTTATTGGTGATCTTGCTGCCCTCCATGACCTGAACTCTTTATCATTAGTGAAAAACACTCCTCAGCCAATGATCATCATTCTGATCAACAATAACGGTGGCGGAATCTTCAACTTCCTGCCTGTGCGAACAGAGACAGATGTCTTTGAAGCCTTCTTTGGCACCCCTCATGGTTGGACATTCGAAAAAGCAGCGGAGATGTTCAATCTTAGTTATGCTCATCCCAAGGATATGCAGGAATTCAAACTGAAGTATTCACAAGCTGTCAAAGAATCACGATCCATGATCATTGAGGTCAATACGGATCGCGATGAAAATCACACTCTGCACCAAAGGATATTCAAAACAATTCGTGAATCCTGAACGAACCAACTTTATGTGGCACATGAATATTGTCGGAAAGCATGATGGTTTTCCCCTACTCTGGCTACACGGTTTCATGGGCTCATCTGAAGATTGGCTACCATTAGTAAATGAGCATTTCCCTGAATACCGTAATATCCTGGTAGATCTACCGGGGCATGGTAAATCTCTTTTCTCAGGACAAAACAACTATCCTGCTTTCCTTGATAGCCTCAGGCAACAACTCAACTCATTAGGGATCAAGACCTTTATTCCAATTGGTTACTCCATGGGCGGACGAATTGCCTTACACTTGCAGCAACACGATCCAGATCATATTCCTGCTTTGGTGGGGCTATCTACAGCACCAGGATTAAAAACGGATCAGGAAATACAACAACGTAGACTTTCAGATACAGAACTGATGAATAAGTTGGACAAACAGGGGTTTAACACATTTTTAAGCAAGTGGTACAAA
>JAUVIB010000158.1 GCA_030592985.1 Calditrichaceae bacterium
GCGTCTTTTAAATCAAAATGATGTACTTTGCAATACTCTTTTACACGACGCAGTTTTTCATCTTCAAAACAAAAACTACCGATCACCTTTCCGGTATATATCTGATTTATTGATTCTATCTCCGTGCAAATAATGTCATCCATTCCTAAATAGTTTTGAATCGGTTCACAAATATCCCGTATGGAAGCAGAAAGGATGACGGTTCTTCCCCCCTGATCCCGATGAAACTCCAACATCTTTTTCGCTTTATCCCTGATCTTATAAGTAATAATATGGCGTCTTAATTCTTCGTACAAATTTTGTAATTTAGATTCATTTACATTTTTTAACCATTTAGTCATTTGTTCCATCAAATGCTCTGTAGATACAATACCGATTCTATAGGCAGCCGTTAAATATAAACCATAAATAATATCCTTTTTTGAAAGAAACTTATTTTTATAGGCAAATATGGCAATTAAACGTGCGCTATTATCTTCTATTATTGTTTTATCGAGGTCAAAAAAAGCGATATATCTCTTCATAAGGCAGGAAAATTAATTAATTTTTAATTAAACAGGAAAGTAAAGTTTATAGTAATTTAGAACTTTTCAGCTTCATCGATTAACATAATCGGAATGTCATCTTCAATTCTATATATCAACCGGCAATCATTACAAATTAGTCGATTTTTTCCCTGGTCATATTCCAGGTCCCCTTTACATTTTGGGCAAGCAATAATTTCTAATAATTTTTCATCTATCATTTTTCTATCATCCGAATTAAATAGTATTTTTAATCATATTAATAAAATCTTTTGGTGGCTTAATTGCCCGGTTTTCTTTGTTCATAAAAGCATGCCGTGTGAAACCACAACAAATTAATTCGTTCTTTTCATTGAATACTTTATAATCAATCTTAAAACTTGATCGTGGTATTTCAGTAATTCCCGCCTCTATTTTTAACAGGTCATCAAAAAATGCCGGTTTAATGTAATTGACGTTTGCTTCTAAAACTGGCAATAAATAACCTTCTTTTTCCATTTCAGCATAGTTAAATCCATAATGGCGCAATAATTCTATACGTGCATATTCAAACCAGATAATATAATTTGAATGATGTGCAAATTTCATCTGATCGGATTCTGCGTATCGAACGCGTATTTCCGCAATATATTTCACTACTCCTTCCAAACACCCATTTTTTCATACTTTTGAATTCGCTGCTCAATTAGTTTATCTTTAGGTATCTTTAATAACTCTTTCAAATTCCTTAGGATACTCTCTTTAACAAATTTAGCTGATTCTGAATAATTGCGCTGAGCGCCACCTTCAGGTTCAGGAATTATTTCATCAACAATCTTTAATTCCATTAAATCATTGGCAACGACCTTCATCGCCTCAGCAGCTTTAACCGCTGCAGCAGGATCCCGCCATAAAATGGCCGCACATCCTTCCGGACTAATCACCGAATACCAGGAGTTTTCCATCATTAGAATACGATCACTTAAACCGATACCTAGCGCACCGCCTGAAGCCCCTTCACCAATTACAACACTTATGATGGGAATTGGAAACTGAGACATTTCAAATAAATTTCGGGCAATTGCCTCTGCTTGTCCCCGTTCTTCAGCGCCAATACCCGGATAAGCACCAATGGTATCTAAAAATGTAATAATAGGTTTATTAAATTTCGCTGCTAATTTCATTACCCGCAAAGCTTTGCGATAACCTTCCGGATTTGACATACCAAAGTTTCTGTATAAATTTTCTTTTGTATCACGGCCTTTCTGCTGTCCGATTACAACAACAGAAAAATCATCAATTTTGGCAATTCCGGCAATCATTGCTTTATCATCAGCAAAAAACCGATCACCATGGAGTTCTTCAAAATAGGAACTAATATTTTGGATATAGTCCAGAGTGTAGGGACGCATGGGGTGGCGCGCTAACTGAACACGCTGCCATCGAGAAAGGTCTGAGTATATTTGTTTACGTAGCTGCTCTGCTTTTTTTTCAAGACGCTTAATATCGTCTTCAAGTTCGACATCACTTGACAGAGCATACTCGCGCATTTCGGCTATTTTATTTTCCAATTCAACAATTGGTTTTTCAAACTCCAGCACAGTTCCCATTTTTTTTTCGGCCATAATTAACCTTACTTTTTACCTAATATATTGTTTATTTTTAAACGCCAAACAAGGAAAAAGGCTTCCCACATAATCTCTTTTGATAATTTAGATTCACCGAATATCCGGTCTACAAAAATTATTGATATCTCTTTAATTCTGAAGCCATGAGCCCATGTTTTAAAGTTCAATTCAATCTGAAAAGCATAGCCGTTTGATTTAATTTTAGATAAATCAATTGTCTCCAATACCTTACGTCTAAAGCATTTAAACCCGCCGGTCAAATCTCGTACAGATAAACCTGTTACCACTCTTGTGTATACATTAGCAAAATAGCTGATTAAAAGGCGGCTTAATGGCCAGTTCACTACATTTACTCCCTTGATATAACGGGACCCGATAACCAAATCATTGGATTCAATCGCCTCAAGAAAATTTGTGATTTCTTTCGGGTTGTGTGAAAAATCTGCGTCCATTTCAATAATGTATTCATATCCGTTTTCAAGAGCAAATTTAAATCCGAAAATATAAGCGCTGCCTAATCCCATTTTCCCTTCTCTTTCAAGAATAGAAATGGATTTTTTCTTACGTATCATTGATTTTATTATTTCAGCCGTTCCATCAGGAGAATTATCATCCACAAAAAGAATATTAATATCAGGCTGGTAATTGAAGATTTTTTCAACTAATCTTTCAACATTTTCTTTTTCATTATATGTCGGTATTATTATTATTGCTTTTTTTGCATCAACCATTTTGTTCCATCTCCAGCTTAAGAAGATTTAATCCATCTGCAACCCCATGTGTTTTCCATCGTGTACGATTAATGAATTTATTTAAAGTAAAAGATGAGTTTTTTGGTCTTGGAGCCTTTTGTTTTAAATCATCAGTTGTAATCTCTTCAATTAACTCAGAATTTAAGCCAAATATTTCAGCGATTTTTAATGCAAAGTCATATCGGCTTACACTTTCATTTCCCGATATATGATACAAACCGAACTCTCTTTGCATAATCAATTTATAAAGACCTTCACTAAAATCATTGACATAAGTCGGTGTACCTTTTTGATCGTTCACTACTCTAATATTTTCATTTTTTTTCAACGCATTAATCACCCAGGTTACAAAATTCGGCCGAATGCGCTTACCTATTCCATATAACACTTGAGTCCTTGCAATAATATATTCGAGAGAACAATTTCTGATAATATTTTCAGCCGACATTTTACTGCGTCCATAATAACCAATTGGATTGACTTCATCCATTTCACTGTAAGGAGCATTATTTCCATCAAACACATAGTCTGTAGATATTTGAACAACTACCGGTTTCAATCTTCCACAAGCATCCAAAATATTTTCAAGGGCTTTAACATTCACTTTCCAAGTCATTTCCCTTTCGGTTTCACATAGATCAACATTACTTATCGCTGATGTATTAATTATCAAATCAGGTTGTACTTTCTGAATAAGATCAGCAACATCATAACGAATAGTTAAATCTGCTTGAAAATAAGGAACTGCCGGAAGATCGATAAAGCTTTCATTTTCCATGGAGGAAGCATTTACTTCATACTCATTGTTAAAACGTTTAATAATACTTTGACCAAGTAATCCGTTTGCTCCCAATACTAAGACCTTACTCATGCTCTCCCTTTAATCTCATCAAATTTTGTTTTTAACGACTTTGCTGATGGCAACCCATGAAAGGATCCCATACACGCAGCCATCATATTGGCGTTTTTTACAGCGCTTACCGCATCATTGGCTGTGAAATAATCTGTAATAAAACCGCTTGCAAATGCATCACCGCATCCTGTGGGATCTACGACATCTACCGCTGTACACGGTTTCCCTTTAATTAGTTCTAACTTTTTATCAATATAAAAAGATGTCTCGCTGCCCATCTCTCCTCTTGTTAGATTATAAATCATATTTTTTGACAAACTATTTGATTTATTAAACGCTTTCAAATTATCAAATGGGCTTATTCGTTTTAACTCTTCTTGATTAGATTGAATAAAGTCTATTCCCTCAATCCATCGATCTATATCATTTACCTGTTTATGTACCCGTTCACCACTTTTTTTGCGATTTAACGTTAAACTGTGAATATCCATGTAAATCGGACCGGAATATAAATGACGTATTTTTTTAAGAGTCTCATTTGAAATATCCCATCCTGAAATAAAATTAACAATAACGATATTCGTATTTAAAAAAGGTTGTACATTCTCAAGCTCCAGAGGTTCCATTGGATTTAAAGAGTATTCTGCCCGTTCATTTTTATCTCTATATATTAAATTCACCCTGTTATTAGGCGCATTAACATATTGTAATCCATCCAAATTAACATTCGGATCGTCTTTAAAATAATCTTTAACTTTTATATAAGCATCATTCCCGATCCGGCTTACCGGAATAATTTCGTCGCCCTCATTACAGGACGCCCTGAAGGCATTAATCGCATACATCAAGCCCCCAAAACCATCTGATTGTGTGCCGTCTACATTTATAATCCGATCCAGTAAAATAGTTCCAATTAATGTATATTTCATTCAGAATCTTTTTCTTGTTTCCCGGTACCCGTAATTTCAAAAGTATGAGCGATAACTTCTAATTGATCTAAAAACGGTTTTTTCCGTTTGGTAGTTGCCATTACTGCCAAATCAATAAAATAAATCGAAGAATCGGGTTTATGGTAAACAGCATAACTACGAAATGGTTCACCTACCATTAACGAATCATTTATCCACAATCCCACAATCTTTTTTGTCCGCTGATTCATGAAGTCAACCTCTGAAATATAGGTTTCATCCACATCAATACTATCACCGGAATATATTTTTTTACCAAGGCGGTTACGAATTGCGACAAGAGAATCCAAGTTGAGAAGTGAGCTATCCCCTTTTATCTGCCAAACGGAGAACCATCGATCCGGATCAAAACGTCTCAACCAAACATAGTTCTCTTTAATACTTTGGTTGGCAATAAAATAATCATGTTGAACACGAACCTTCCAGCCAAAATATTGGGTAAGATACTCTTCTTTCTTTTTCTGTTCACCTTTGGCATACATTATTTTTTTTAATCGTTCAAAATATTTCTTATGGATATCCGCAAATATTTTATCTTTTAATTTATTAAAATTTTCTCTAAACCGAACTCTGTCCTTAGCGAACATAAACAGACCATTTTGTCCCCGAGAGAATAAATTATCCTGAATTAGATAAAAGAATTTTTCTTCTTCAACACCTTGTTGAAACTCTGCAGGTAAAATTTCTTTCAAATAATCGTTTACCGTATTTGTTTCATTCTGCACCCCGAGAAAAAGCAGATTCATCCGTTTTTTATGGTCATTTAATTCTCTTAAAGGTTTCCATTCGAAATAGAAATAATGCTCTGTCTGCGGAGTATAAAGGACGGAGCCCAAGCCCTCTTCCACCTCGTCTTTTAAATCAAGCCATAAGAGAGAATCAGAAAAGACATATATTTTATCCTGGTATCCCCAAACACCTATTTTAGGTTCACAACTATAAAAAGTGATCGCAGAACCTATAACAATTAGCGCAAGTATACTATTTTTAAGATGCCGATTCAAAATATTTACCTCCTTTGATATTCTCATTTCGCTTTTCAAAGATAAAGAGAATAGCGCCGATTAAAGACAGTGCAATGAAACATAACAGATTTAGAAATGATAAAGTGATAGCGCCTGCGCCAGAAATTCCAACCTTTCCCAGTAAAAACACATAACCACCTTCCCGAATCCCAATACCATTTATTGATGGCAGCATTGTTAGTAGAAAAGTTACAGGAATAACAATAAACAGATAGGATAAATCCACCGAAAGCTCTAAGGCAAGAACAATTGAATAATTCAAAAATACGATAATTGTTTGTGACAGAAACGATAACGCTAATATTTTAAACAATACATCTTTTCTATTTCGGAAAACGTGGATTGCTTCAAATAGTTTGATCAGTTTATCACCTATTTTAAAAACCGTAATTTTATTCAGAATTCTTTTTAGTAATGAAAAAATGCGTTCGGAAATAATCGATGCAAAAAAGATAGTGATTAACAGAAGCAGGGAAAACGAAATTATCAACAGCTTTTGGTTTTTAAATTGTTGAGAAATAATTGTCAATGCCAGAGTTGCCATAATCAGAGTTGAAGCCATACCGACAATCCGTTCGATAATGACCGATGCCGTACCCTGTGTTTTGTCGCCTGCAACGCGTACAATCTTCATTATCCTTACAATATCACCGCCAATACTTGTCGGTAAAAAATTATTAAAGAAAAGACCAATTAAGTAGAATGAAAATAATTTTTTTAATTTTACTCGTATATTATAAACAATTAACAGCACTTTCCAGCGAATGGACAATATTAAAACCGATGACATCGCCAAAGTTATGGCCAAAATTAAATAAAAAATTCCGTCTGCTCTTAAAATATTAACAAATACTTCGGCAATCTTTTTCGGATCAGCTGTATATACCAAATAGAATAACAGCGAGATCGAGATAAGCGCCTTTAGTATAGTTTTAATATGGCGCATTTATTTATTAAAACTTTTTTTCAATGATTCAAGTAGACTTTTGGCATTTTTATCCGTTGGATTTTCACTTACCCATCTCTCTAACGGTTCAACTGATTTTTCTTTTTTCCCGGAAAGATCATAGGAATTAATGAGTAGTCCCAAGGTTCTTGCATTTGACGGATTATTCTCATAAGCAAGTTTTAATACAACCGATGCTTCGGTATAATTGCCCATACGCAGGAGCTCTTCACCAATGGTTTGTATCTCTCTATCCTGTTTATTGCTTCTTAAGATAGAATCAATTAAATTTGTATCGGTCGTAATAGTTAACGCTTCCTTAACGGACCTTAGATACATGGGACTATTAGCCCAGGATACCACATCCGGAGATATTTTTTTATCCATGAAGTCCAGTGTTCGTTTAGTTTCTTCTTTATTCCTCTTGTGTGTATAATATTTTGCTAATTGGATAAACGCAGTACGATAATTTTGAATAATATTACGAATTGTACGATCATAATATATGTTTGGATTATCTAACCCACGGTATTTATACA
>JAUVIB010000218.1 GCA_030592985.1 Calditrichaceae bacterium
AAATTGCGGTTTATCGCTATTTAGATTTAGGTCTGATACTTGCAGAATTCCTAACTTTATCCCTTTGACTTTATCTTTTGTATTGTCATCAATATGAAATCTCATCGTTAGCTATCCAATTTTATAAAAGTAAAACCCGTACTTGTTAAAATATATACAAATAATTAATGTGTGTATTAAATGTAATCAAAAATTGATTTTAAAGTAAGAAGTATTGTAATAATTATGATCGTGATTGATGATATCCCAATTGGAACCCATACGGGTGCAATCCAGGGACGAGGTATAAGAAAAAGAACATCAATCGTAGTAAAGTTAGATGGCCATTTAATCAAAAGGTAAAGCGAGAGATAATAAAACAAATCCCAAAATGCAAATGTCCATAGAAAGACAATCATCATGTCAAGCCATGTTTTTCCAACCAAAAGAGCTACGATTACAAGCATTAATATTGTGGCTGCTTCTCTTGTTTTCTCAATGAAAATGTAGCGCTTAGGAATTTTTTTAAGCACATCTCTATTTGATTGCGCGTCAATAATTCCAAGCGCCTTACGAAGATAAACCACAACTACTCCTTCAAAATGAGCCATGGCAATACCAAAAAGAGCTAATAAGAAAAACTTTTCCATCATAAATTTTCTTTCTTATAGTTAAGCAATTTCATATAATGTCGTGTTTAGTACTTACTTGATTTCTTATTTTTTTTCATATTCTTTATCATTTTTCCAAAATCCTTGTCTTTTTTACGTCTTTCAATTACAGTCGATTCAAAATGAGTTTTCTCATTTTTCATTTTTAGATAGTTTTCATATAAATCTTTATCAATTTCTTCCTTATCAACAGCTTCCAATATCGCACAGTTAGTTTCATGGGTGTGTGTGCAATCTTTAAATTTACAGTCCTGAGATAGTTTAACAATCGCGTCAAATGTAATCTCAAGCCCATTTGCTGCATCTGCAATTCCGACTTCTCTCATTCCGGGATTGTCAATTAATATTCCACCGTTTTCCAAAACAATTAATTCCCGATGGCTGGTGACATGTCTGCCTTTGCTGGTACTTAAACTTATAGTGTTTGTTTTCATTTGTTCTTTACCCGAAATATTATTCAATAGGGTTGATTTGCCTACTCCTGATGAACCAAGTAAACAATAGGTATTCCCCTTTAAAATGAATTCGAGTAATTTTTCATAGCCAATTTGTGTTTCTTTGCTAATAGCAATTACTGGAACATGTTTAACTCTTTCTTTAACAGTATCAATGATATCTTTTAATTGCATATCATTTATCAGGTCAATCTTGTTAAGAATGACGATTGGGGTAACATTAGAAGTATTGCAAATGGTTAAATATCGCTCTATTCTGTTAATATTAAAGTCCCTGTCCACAGCTTGAACGATAAAAGCATAATCAATATTTGTGGCAATAATTTGCTTTTCTCCAAATTTCCCGACAGCCTGTCTCTCGATAATTGTTTTTCTGGGGAATATGGCATGAATAAGCACTTTATTCTCATCATATTCTGAAATGGCAACCCAGTCTCCCACAGCAGGAAAGTTAGACCTGCTTTTTGCAGAGAATCTCAAATTTCCAAGTATCTCTGCTTCTAACTCATTTTTATCAGTCTTGACAATGTATCGTTCTTTGTGCTCCGATATTACTCGTGCAATACCAAATGAATCAAGTCCTTGTTCTTTACGGAACTCTTCAAAATCAGAGTTATATCCTAAATCATTAATGTCCATATGCAACCTTTTATTTTATTATGCTCTTTCAAATTTTTTTAATGAGTATGTGTAGTTATTATTGAGTTTTCTTGTATTCAGTACAATTTCCCGGTATAGGTATTGCGTTTATTAGGGTTATTTGTTACTTCCTATTCGTTTATTATGTAAATTACATTTTATAGTACGAAGACGCAAGAAATTGTAGAAGATTTTACAAACTGTTTTGTGCCAGATGAAACCGGAATAAAAATGATAGAAAAACTGCAAAAAATAAAATTACCCGATACCATTATACTGCTTTTTTTCATAATGGTCTTAATGGCCGTGCTTACCTGGATTATGGATGGCGGGGAATACGCTTTTGAAATGGTAAAGGGACGTAAGCTAATCCTTCCCGATTCATATAAAGCAGTGGAGAGTGTTCCGCAGGGTTTTGGGGCCATATTGATAGCGCCTATCGCCGGATTTATAAAAGCCGCCAATATTATCGCCTTTATTTTAATCGTAGGCGGCGCCTTTTTTATTATTCAGAAAACCGGCGCTATTGACGCTCTTATTAATAAAATTGCCCATATTCATCAGCGTTCAGAAACCATGCGTAAGATATTTATTCCAGTCACCATGATCGTCTTTTCTCTGCTTGGATCGGTTTATGGGATGAGCGAAGAGGTTATTCCATTTATCCTGATTTTTGTACCCTTGTCCATTTCTCTTGGTTATGATTCTATCGTAGGAGTAGCGATACCGTTTGTGGGAGCCGGAGCGGGATTTGCCGGCGCCTTTCTTAATCCCTTTACGATTGGAATTGCCCAGGGAATTGCCGGATTACCGCCTTTTTCCGGTATGGCCTATCGTCTAATCGTCTGGATAATTATTACCATTGTAGTAATAATTGCAGTGGTCCTTTACAGCCGCAGAATTTTAAAAGCGCCGCAAAAGAGTCCTATGTATGATTTAGATCGCTACTGGCGTAAAAAAGTGAAAGATGGTAGCGGGTCTGTGGATGATACTCAACCCATGTTAAAATCACATAAAGCAATTCTATTTCTGTTTGCTGCTGCCATAATAATGCTCATCTTTGGGGTTATTTACTACGGGTGGTATATTAATGAAATTGCTGCCCTTTTTCTTGGATTGGGATTACTGGCCGGAATTATTTCTCATCTAAAAGCTAATGAGATCGGCAAGGCTTTTGTTGAAGGGGCTTCACAGTTGGTTAATGTGGCTTTTATTATTGCTTTAGCGCATTCCATATTAATTATTGCCACAGACGGCCGCATACTCGACGCTATGTTGTTCCATTTAGCCGGATTGATACATGGCATCCATCCAATTGTTTCCGCTCAATTGATGTTTGTAGTGCAGAGCTTGATAAATGTGCTGGTTCCTTCCGGCAGCGGGCAGGCGGCTCTTTCCATGCCCATCATGGCGCCCTTGAGTGATATTCTCGGTGTTACCCGACAGACGGCGGTGCTGGCTTTTCAGTTTGGCGACGGCTTTACCAATTTAATTATTCCCACATCGGGAGTAACGATGGGTATTCTCGGATTGGCGCGTATTCCATTCCAAAAATGGTTTATGTGGATGCTGCCGCTGCAAGTCATCTTGTTTGTTCTTGGACTATTGTTGCTTATTCCGCCGGTACTAACAGCGTGGGGGCCATTTTAAAGAGAGGGTAAACTATGATTATTGATATTGTTTTGTGTTTATTTTTTCGTTTTAAATTTATTATTCCCGTGCCCCTAAAAATATCGCTGACTAAGTAGGGGGCAGACTTGTTCGATTTTCAAATGTTAGATACGCCCCATTGTACAATAGAAAGAGGTTTTTTATGAAAAATATTATTTTTACTTTTTTACTATCACTTATCTACGGAATAACAGTCATGCACGCCCAAGTCCAGCCAACAGCACTGTCTGCAGATAACGGCGTGATAAAGGTAAAACTGGATTTAACAAGAGGCGGTGCCATTAATTATCTTTCTAATTCAGGAGATAACCGAAACTTGGTTAATATCCATGATGAAGGCCGCTATATTCAGCAATCTTATTATGCAGGTAATGTTTTAGATCGCAGAAATGAAGGACAATCATCTGGCTGGTCGCCCTGGTCCTGGAATCCCATCCAGGTGGGTGACACTTTTGGTAATCGCGCCCAAATACTCGATTACTTGCAAAATGGTGATACGCTATATGTAAAATGCACACCCATGTTGTGGGATATGAATAATGAACCGGCTGAAGCCGTGATGGAGCAATGGACTATATTAAATGATAATGTGCTCGAAGTACATAATAAACTAACCTGTTTCAGAACTGACACCATTTATGGCGAAAATATATCAAGAGATCAGGAACTGCCTGCAGTTTACCCAATATCTGCATTGGAAAATTTATATTGCTATATCGGTGGAGTCCCATTTACAAATGATTCACTCAGCAATCCGCCGGTTGTTAATTTGTCCAGTGGTTTTTGGGGAAGGTATCTTGGCGTTAGTGAACATTGGATGGCTTTTGTTGATGATACCAAGTTTGGAATGGGCGTTTACAATCCTCAGTGTAACCATTTTATAGCAGGAATGGCTGGTGATCCGGGTCATGAAGCATTAGACGGTTCCACGTCGTATATCGCACCAATTAAGAATGAGGCTTTGAATAAAAACTCTGTTTATGATTACACCTACTTTATTATTGTAGGAACGGTGGAGGAGATACGTACAAAAGTATATGACTTAAGCAAAGAGTTTAATGAGCCGCTGCAGAAGACGCAATGGGAATTTAATGAAGATAATAATTTTGAAGGTTGGCAGTTGAACGGTGCATCAGCAGGAGAAGTAAGCAATGGTTGCCTTATTATGGATGTTGTTGCCAATGATCCATTTATGACTAATATGGACGGTATGCTGATTGACGCCTCTAAATTTGATAAGATTCTTATTAAAATGAAAAATAATACACCGGATACTATAGCTGATCTCTTCTTTATCCGTGTCGATGCACCGCAACAATATAATATGTTTCGTTTTCAAATAATCCCCATTGATAGCATTTACAGGGAATATGAAATAAACCTGAGTGAAAATCCGGAGTGGCGCGGCACTATCGTCATGCTGCGCTTAGACCCTGTGTCCAATGTCTCTTCAGGTTCCATTTTTATCGATTATATCCGTCTCGACAACGGCATATCATCTTTAATAAATGAGGACTCGCACATAGTGCATCAATTTCAATTGTCACAGAATTATCCCAATCCTTTTAATCCTGTCACAACGATAAAATATATGCTGGCGATGGATGGCCCGGTAAAACTGACTGTTTACGACAATATGGGCCGTGAAGTGTCCGTTTTACTTGATAAATATCAGCAAGCAGGTCAGTATGGAATTTCATGGTCTGCTCGGGATATGTCCAGCGGTTTGTATTTTTATCGTCTTGAAGCGGGAGATTTGGCATTAACTCGCAAGATGCTGTTACTCAAATAGTTCAAATTTCTTTTTGAGATTTAATAAATGAAGTTTTTTAAATGCTCCTCAGTAATAGATTTTTCAATACTCCATTGACTCATTTTTTAATCCATTTGTTTTCATCTATTCAAAAAAAATATAGTATTTTTCTGAATATTATTTCCTTTCAATCAACTATTTGTTGCTCATTTGTTAATATTTCCCTAAATTCAACCCTTTTATTGGAAAAAGTATTTGAAGATAATAGCTGAAAATATATCAAAGCATTACAACCGGAATTATTTATTTAGAAATCTCAATTTTCAGATTGAAAAAGGGGAATGTCTTGCTATTCTCGGAGCAAATGGTTCCGGAAAAACAACACTTATTAAAATTCTGTGTGCACTCCAACGTCCTACATCCGGCAAAATTGTATATCAAGAAAATAATATTCCTATTAATAAGGAAAATTTTTATTCATATCTCGGTTTAGTGAGTCCGTATCTTGAGCTGTATGAAGAGCTTACGGCTAAGGAAAACTTAAATTTCTTTGCTGATATGAAAGAAATTGATAAGGCAGGTCGGGAATTGATAGCTGAACTATGTAAGCAGTTCAAATTAGAGGATAAATTAAATGTTCGAGTGAAAGCGTATTCTTCCGGAATGAAGCAGCGTCTAAAATATATCCTGGCCTTAATGGGAAATCCGGGCGTTCTTTATGTGGATGAACCAAGGACTAATTTGGATGAGGAAGGGATCAATACCGTTTATACTTTACTCGCTAATTACAAAAAAACGGGTGTTTTGATAATGGCTACCA
>JAUVIB010000022.1 GCA_030592985.1 Calditrichaceae bacterium
AAATTTCATCATTTAGATTCCTGCTTAAAACATGCAGGAATGACCTACTTTGAGTTTTTAAATGAAAAAAATATAAATTCAATTCCTGCCAAAAAATACACGAATATTAGTAATAAGATACTAAAACATTGGCCGCCAAAATAGAAAGGAAGTGTTATATGCTTCCCACTTATAAAACTGTCGGTATTGTACTTGTCTACATAGCGTGCGCACGTTTGTTATTTTCCGGTGAAGTGATTGCCGGTGAAGAAAAACTCCAAAGTAGGAAGTACACCTCCAAAACAGAACAGCAGGCAATCGTCTGGCAGAAGGAGCTGCGCTCAAGATTCGTCCATCTTCTCAAAATGGATGACCTGGTTTCAACCAAGACTCTCAATCCACTTCAGCCGAAGATGATTTCCTACGAGAAACGGAAAAAATACGTATTCCGGGAGATAGAAATAAACAACACTCACGGACAGGCCGCATCGCTGAGGGATTAAAATAAGGAAAAGATATGAAGAAAACAGACGTCGCTCTTAAATATTTTAAAGAAGGATTCGCTTGTTCTCAATCAGTCCTTGCAGCTTTTGCACCCGACTTTGATCTGCCGGAAAAAACGGCGCTAAAACTTGCTTCCGGTTTTGGCGGGGGAATGGGACGAATGGCTGAAACATGCGGAGCCATAACGGGAGCTTTTTGTGTAATTGGACTGAAATATGGACAAACTTCTTCTGAGGATAAAGTTGGGAAAGAGGTTGTTTATCAAAAAATTCGTGAAGCCGCGCAGAAATTCAAAGAAAAGAATTCCGGATGTATCCTTTGTAAAGAATTATTAGGGTGTGATATCAGCACAGAAGCAGGAAAAGAGGAAGCTATTAAAAACAATTATACCAATGACTTATGTCCCAAGTTTGTGAAGGATACTGTCGAAATTACAGAAGCAATTATCAATAAATAATTATTGATTTGCTTTAAGCAAAAACAGAGCAAAATTACCTTTACTGATAATTTTCTTTTTATCAATAATTAGGTTTAAAGACGATATTAAGGGTAGTAGACAGCCTTTCTTAATGAAATTCCGGTAGTTTTTATAATGTTCACGGCCGGCGGCAATTTCAAAAAACAGGATAATTGCTTTATAAATCCAACCCATGGGAAAAAAAATTGGTCCGGGATGATAATCAATTAACAAAATACGGCCGTTCTTCTTCATGACTCTATACATTTCCCGTAGGACTTTTTCTCTAATTGATTCAGGCATTTCATGCAAAGTCAGCATGGCTATAACTAAATCGAAAGATTCGTTGTTATATGCCATATTAGAAGCATCTCCGAGAAGAAGGCCGGCATTTTTACCAATTTTTTTCTCTGCAATATTTAGCATGGAGAGAGATAAATCAATTCCATGGATGTTACAACCATGTTTTAAATAAAGTTCCAGATTGGTACCGGTTCCACATCCCGCTTCAAGTACATTCATGCCGGCTTTAGCTCCGGACATTTTAAAGGCAATATTGCGAATTCCGGTATTGAACGGCTCTACAGAGCGGTCATAGAGACCGGCAATTTTTTTATAGGGGTCTTTTAACATATTTTGCTATTTCTAATTTTTACAACTAGGCTTGTTCTAAAAAGGACTAGCGAAAATTCTTTCTCCGAAGGAGTCCTTTGGACGAATTACTCCCTTAATCAAATTGAGATAGACTTGAAAAACAGTTTATTGAATAATCTGAATTTACAACATTCTTTTGTCTTGATACAAAAGAACCAAAAAATCAAGGCTGTAAAATAATTTGCAGTAATTTTATAAACTCGTTCCACTGATTTTTTAAACTCAACCCGATTAAAAACATCGGGTCTCAAACAGTAAAAAATCTTATCGTTTCACGTCGTTTAAAATTACTAACAAATTATTTTAAGGCCACTTTAGCATTTAATAATTTATTTTATCCGCCTGCCCGACTGAGTAGGGGATAAATTCTGAGTTTTGGGATGTAAGAGACTAATGCCCTAATACTGTATGTGATTTCATTCATCATCTGAAGATAGGACATGGGCCATTAAGAATGCAGAAAAACGTTTGTGCAAGATGCGCAAATGCATCCTATCTGAAATTTATACTCATTAATTTATAAATACAAATTATAAGAAATCGTTATATAGAGCAAAATTAAAAGATTTCGAGATAAAGAAATCGTTTATTTGATAAAAATTGATGTATTATTATGAGTATACTTGCACTTAATTAAACTCTGTATTATATTGGAGGACAATCGTTTGTTCTGTCTCTGAAAAATATAAGAATTAGAATGGAGAAAATATATAATGAATAATAATTTAACTGTATTTTCAAAAGAAAATTTACCAAAAATCGGGATTCGTCCTACAATTGACGGACGGCTCGGAGGTGTACGTGAGTCGCTTGAAAATCAAACCATGGGTATGGCCAAAAATGTAGCCGAATTTCTAACTAAAAACCTGCGCTATCCCACCGGTGATCCGGTAGAATGTATAATCGCTGACCAATGCATCGGCGGTGTTAAAGAAGCAGCGATGACTGCTGAGAAGTTTAAAAAAGAGAATGTAGGTGTTTCCTTAACGGTTACTCCCTGTTGGTGTTATGGATCGGAAACTATGGATATGGACCCGCATCTTCCTAAGGCGGTTTGGGGTTTTAATGGAACAGAACGCCCCGGTGCGGTATATCTCGCGGCGGTATTAGCAGCACACAATCAAAAAGGTCTGCCTGCTTTCGGTATTTATGGAAAAGATGTTCAGGATAATTCAGATACATCTATCCCCGAAGATGTTCAGGAGAAAATATTACGTTTTGCCAGAGCCGGATTAGCCGTTGCTCTATTGAAAGGTAAATCATATCTGGCCATGGGCGGTGTTTCCATGGGCATCGCCGGCTCCATTGTTGATAATAATTTTTTTGAAGCGTATCTCGGGATGCGTGTAGAAACCATCGATATGTCAGAGTTTATCCGTCGTATAGATGAAGAAATTTATGATAAAAAAGAGTATGCAAAAGCTCTTAAATGGGTAAAAGAAAAGTGTACTGAAGGGAAAGATTACAACCGCTCTGACAAACAAAAATCAAGGGAAGAGAAAGATGCCGATTGGGAATTCTCGGTAAAAATGGCATTAATTGCCCGTGACCTGTTGGTTGGTAACGTCAAACTTGAAGAAATGGGATATGGTGAAGAAGGCATGGGACATAACGCTATTGCCGGAGGTTTTCAGGGGCAGCGGCAATGGACTGATCGTTTCCCTAATGGTGATTTTATGGAGAGTATTCTAAATACTTCTTTTGACTGGAACGGTAAAAGGGCGCCGCATGTTATGGCTACTGAGAATGACTCATTAAATGGAATCTCCATGCTCTTTGGTTATCTGCTCACCAATACTTCGCAAATTTTTTCCGATGTGCGCACCTACTGGAGCCCGGAAGCGGTAGAAAGGATAACCGGTTATAAACCGCAAGGTCAGGCGAAAAATGGGTTTTTACATTTAATTAATTCAGGTCCGACAACTTTAGACGGTACAGGACAGCAATCCATAGACGGACAGCCGGCCATGAAGCCTTTTTGGGAGATCACCGATGAAGAAGTTGATAAATGTTTAAATGCAACGACATGGCATCCGGGTAATTTGGGTTATTTCCGTGGCGGCGGTTTTTCAAGTCGCTTCAGAACAAAAGGCGGAATGCCTGTAACTATGAGTCGTGTGAATATTGTAAAAGGTATTGGCCCTGTTTTACAGATCGCTGAAGGTTATACAATCGACCTGCCGGATGAAGCTCATGATAAATTAGATCAACGAACGGACCCATCCTGGCCGACCACTTGGTTTGCACCAACGATCACCGGAAAAGGAGCTTTTACAGATGTCTATTCGGTTATGAATAATTGGGGCGCAAATCATGGAGCCATTAGTTACGGTCATATCGGAGCAGATTTAATTTCTCTATCTTCGTTGATTAGAATTCCCGTTTTTATGCATAATGTTCCTGAGGAAAAACTATTCCGGCCGTCTGCCTGGAATGCCTTTGGTACAGCTGACCGGGAAGGGGCCGATTTTCGGGCTTGCAACAATTATGGACCCCTATACGGAAAATATTAGAAGAAATTTATAAGATTGAGAAAGCATTAAAATATTCAAGTTTGAATGTTTTGTTTAGTATAAGCAGTGGGAATTTTTACATAAAATTTGTATGTCGGCAAACTGCTTTTACAAAATTATAAATATGTTTTTTGGAGAATATAATGGAAAATAGAACGATAGCTTTAGGCCTGGATTACGGTACCGAATCAGCTCGTGCTTTACTGGTTGATGTTAAAACCGGTAAAGAAATATCTACTGCTGTCATGGAATATCCGCATGGGGTTATGGATCGGCAATTAGCGGACGGCACTCCATTGGAACCGGAAACAGCATTACAACACCCCTCTGATTATACGGAAGTTTTAAAATCAATTATTCCCGAAGCCATGAAGAAGGGTGGTATTACTGCCGATGAAATTATCGGAATTGGAATTGATTTTACCGCTTCAACGGTGCTGCCGACCCTTGCTGACGGTACGCCATTATGCACACTTGAAGAGTATAAATCACAGCCTTTTGCCTATGTTAAATTATGGAAAGACCATGCATCTAACCCCGAAGCGGAGGAGATGAATCAACTGGCTGAGGAGCGGGGAGAATCTTTTTTAATGCGCTATGGCGGCCGTTTATCTTCCGAATGGATGTTTCCAAAAACTTTGAGAATGCTGCGTAAAGCGCCGGATATTTTTCATAAAGCAGATAAAATAATTGAAGCAGGAGACTGGGTTGTTTGGCAGCTTTGCGGGAACGAACGGCGCAGCGCTTGTCAGGCAGGTTATAAGGGGATGTGGAGTAAAGGTGAAGGTTATCCATCCAGGGACTATTTAAAAACACTTCATCCCGATTTTGGAAATTTTGTTGAAGAAAAATTAGATACAAATATCTATGCACTTGGTAAAGCTGCCGGGAATTTAAAAGCGGATTGGGCTGAACAGTTCGGATTAAATGAGGGCGTACCGGTTGCAGTATCTATCATTGATGCTCATGCGGCTGTTTTGGGAACCGGTGTGGCGGATGCAGGTAAAATGGTTCTCGCTTTGGGAACAAGTACCTGTCATTTGGTGATGAATGAAGAAAATGTACCCATAAACGGCGTAGCAGGAATTGTGGATGGCGGAATTGCTCCCGGTTTTGCCGCTTATGAATCAGGTCAATCGGCAGTAGGTGATATATTTTTATGGTTTATGCGTAATTTTGTTTCTTCCGAATATGAAGAAAAAGCCAAAGAGACCGGTCAGGATATTTTCAGCTATTTTGAAGACTTAGCGGCAAAAGTACCTCCGGGATCAAACGGTGTTTTAGCATTGGACTGGTGGAACGGGAACCGATCCACATTAATGGATGCTAATCTATCGGGCCTAATGGTTGGTTTAACTTTAACCACATGTCCGCAAGAAATTTACCGGGCTATTATAGAAGCTACTGCATTTGGGACACAGGCGATTATTGAAAATCATGAGAAGCAGGGGGTAGCTATAAAGGAGCTGTATGCCAGCGGCGGTTTGGCAGAAAAAAACGAGCTATTATTGCAGATTTATGCTGATATTACCGGCCGTTCCATAAAAGTTGCTGCTTCATCACAGGCTGCGGCTCTCGGCGCTGCCATTGCAGGAAGTGTTGCTGCTGGATCCCAAAACGGTGGTTATGATACATTTAAAGAAGCCACATCATCCATGGCCCATGTAAAAGAAAAAATATTTTACCCCATTGAAAAAAATCAAAAAATATATAAAAAATTATACAAAGAATACAAACGTCTCTATGATACATTCGGCAGAGGAACGCTCGAAACAATGAAGCGTCTTCGTGAAATCAGGGATGAAGCAGCACATTAAACGAAAGGATTTATTTTGTCACATAAACCAAGAACAGATATCGGCGGAAATTGGCCGGTAATGATTACACCATTTCATGAAGATAAAACGATTGATTGGAAAAGTTTTGAACGCTTAACAGACTGGTATCTTGAAGCCGGTTCTGCCGGACTCTTTACGGTTTGCCAAACCAGTGAAATGTATAACCTCACTAATGATGAACGCCTGGAAATGGCTTCAAGATTAGTAAAACGAGTGGGTGATAAAGTGCCGGTAATTGCGACAGGAACGTTTACACGCAATATAAATGAACAGGCAGAATTTATAAAAAAAATGTATGATACCGGCGTGGATGCTGTTATATGTCTTGCTAACCAAATGGCGGCAGAGGACGATACGGATGACGTCTGGAAAAAGAATACGGAAAGCCTGCTGGCAGAAACAGATGATATTCCCCTGGGAATTTATGAATGCCCTTTTCCCTACCATCGTCTGCTTAGTGTTGATATGGTCAAGTGGGTTGCTGATACCAATCGTTTTTACTGGTATAAAGAAACGTCCGAAAATATTGTAAAAATAAAAGCAAAAACAAAAGTAACAAAGGGTAGTAATTTTAATTTGTACAATGCCCATGCCCGCTCTATATTAGAGAGTTTACGATATGGAACGATTGGATTCACCGGAATTGCTGATAACTATTTTCCGGCGCTTTTCAGCTGGCTTTGTGATAATCATGATACTGATCCTAAGTTAGCCGACGAACTGCATGGTGACTTTATATGGGATGCACAGGATATTATTAATAATAAGTATCCGAACTCCGCCAAACAATTTTTATATATGCTTGGCGTGATTGATACAGTTGCCATCCGTTTGCCGAAAAAAGAATTTAATTCGAAAGAAATGGAAGCGCTTAAACAAATGCGGCGGGAAACTGAAAAATGGCATGAAAGATTAAATCTGCTTCCATTGGCCTAATTTTTTTAAATTAATAGAAATATGAATATAATAAGTAGGAGATAACCATGGGTCTTCATTGGCTGGATGTTGTCGTTATAGTTGTTTATATGGGTTCTCTCATTTTAATGGGGTACTATTTCTCGCGAAAAAATAATAGTACAGAAGAGTATTTTGTAGGTGGAAGGTCTTATTCAGGATGGATAATAGGCCTAAGTATGGTAGGTACTTCGATTAGTTCGGTAACTTTTCTGGCCTATCCGGCTGATGGATTTAAAACAGCGTGGTTGAGATTTATACCTAATTTTATGCTGCCTATCGGTATTCTGACGGCTATCTATCTTTTCCTTCCATTTTTCAGAAGAACAAAAGTAACCTCAGCCTATGAATATTTAGAGCACCGTTTTGGGCCATCAGCCCGTGTATATGGTGCGGTCACTTTTATTATCAGCCAGTTAATTCGTCTGGCATTAATATTATATTTATTATCTCTGCTATTACATGAAATGACCGGATATAGCGCCTTAGTTTGCGTAGTTCTGGCAGGTATTTTCGTTGCAGCTTATACCATCATGGGAGGGATTGATGCTGTAATCTGGACTGATGTTATTCAGACAATAGTTTTATTCCTTGGTGGAGCGATCGTTTTAGGTGTAATTATCTATGCCATACCCGGCGGTTTAGGTGAAATAATATCAGTTGCCTCCGCTGATGGTAAATTAGCCTTTACAGATTGGGTAGACGGACATGCTGAGGAGGTTAGTTGGGGACTTTCTTTGAAAAATAAAACCGGCCTGATGATGCTTATACTCGGGTTATCGGTCTGGCTTCAGGAATACGGAACAAATCAGAATCTAATTCAGCGTTACGCTGCTTCCAGAAATATGAAAGAGGCCAAAAAGGCAATGCTTTTTTCAAATTTAAACATTGTTATTTGGGCATTTTATTATTTTCTAGGAACAGCATTGTACGTATTTTTTAAACAAAATCCCACTGTGGAAGCAACGGAGATATTAGATGGTATTAGAAAAGCGGAGCAAATTTTACCCTATTTTATCATAAATTATTTGCCCCCCGGGATAACGGGTATCGTAATTGCCGCTGCGGTAGCTGCTGCTATGTCGTCGCTGGATTCCAGTATTAATGCTATTTCGACCGTTACAGTGCATGATATTTACCGCCGTCACTTTGTAACAGACAAGGAAGATAAACATTATTTAAGAGTCGCCTGGGTTATTGCATCCATTGCATCTATAATTATGATAATAGGAGCAGGTATATTAACTCAGATTGAAGATAACACATTGCAGGATACCGCTACAATTCTGGCCTCAGTGGTAATGGGCGGTGTATTTGGATTATATCTGTTTGGATTTATAACCAAAAGAGGCGGTATTAAAGCCGTTTGGTTCGGAATTTCAATTACTTTACTTTTCTCAATGTGGACTGTTTTGATGAAAAAAGGGTTTTTACCGGACTGGATGAGCGTTCCATTTGACCTTTATTATACCGGATTTATGAGTCATATTATTATGTTTACGTTCATTTTTGCAGGTACAATGTTCTTTGTAACGAAAAAACTGAAGCTAAAGAACTTAACAATTTGGACCCAGGATAAGGAGCCCATTAAATAAGTTCTCTCTGCAATGTGAAGGATTTTAATATTTGGCGCTTAAGAAGGGTTGGTTTCGTTGAGAATACAGTTTCTCCAGCATGTTCCGTTTGAAGGATTAGGGTCGATTCAGCCATGGATTGAAAAATCAGAACACATTTTACTGAGTACCCAATTATATGATATTGATAGGTTACCGGAGGTAAATGAGTTTGATGCCCTGATCATTATGGGCGGGCCTATGGGTATTTATGATTATGAAGCTTATCCCTGGCTGGCAGCTGAGAAGAAATTAATCGCTGAATCCATTCAATCCGGGAAAAAAATTCTTGGGATTTGCCTTGGAGCTCAACTCATTGCCGATGTTCTTGGAGCTAAGGTCAGTAATAATGAATATAGGGAAATCGGCTGGTACCCGGTAAAAAAAACCACAGAATCGGAACAATCAGCGATAAATTCAATTTTGCCGCAGAAAGTTGAAGTTTTTCATTGGCATGGAGATGTCTTTGATATTCCGGCCGGCTCTGTCAGACTTTTTAATAGTGCTGCCTGTGAAAATCAGGCTTTTATTTATAAGGAACAGGTACTAGCTCTGCAATTTCACATGGAAATGATGTACAAAAATTGTGAAGAAATTATTGAAAACGGTTCCGACGACCTGCTTCCGGACCGTTTCGTGCAGTCAGCGGATGAAATGTTAGCGAACCAAGACCGTTTTCAGAGAACAAATAAATTAATGAATACCATTTTGGATTATTTTATAAAATGATTTTTTGAAAGGATGGAAATGAAGGAAGAAAAAATAAAGGAACTTTTAAATAAAATTAATAATGATGTAAAGATTGCTATTTATGGCGATTTTTGCCTTGATGCCTATTGGACGTTAGATCCCAAAGGATCAGAAATTTCTGTTGAAACCGGTTTGCATGCCGAGGCGGTTGCTTCACATAAATATTCCCTTGGCGGAGCATCAAATGTTGTTGCTAATTTAGCGGCCTTAAAACCGGCTGCTGTAAAGCTCTTTGGTGTTAAAGGTAATGATATTTTTGCACAAGAAATGGTTCGGCAATTAAACGATCTTGGGGTTGATACAAGCGGATTGGTTACTCAGGATGAAAATTTTGATACCTATACTTTTAGTAAAAGAATACTCGATGGTGAAGAACAGCCACGGATTGATTTCGGTTTTTATAATAAACGCTCTGAGGAAACGGATAAGCAGATTATTAAGAATATACGGGCTGCCATCGGGGATATAGATGTTATTTTGCTTAACCAACAGGTTCCGGGGAGTATTACCAATGAGATGTTTATTGACGATCTAAACAAATTGATCGCCGATTTCCCATCAAAAACATTCATTTTGGATTCCAGGCATTATGCGGAAAAATTTAATAATGTTTCTCTAAAACTAAATGATCTTGAAGTAGCCAGGTTAAACGGTGAATCCGGCGAACATTTTAGTACAGACCAAATTGAAAAATTTGCTAAAGCGCTTTATGAAAAGAATAAAAAACCTGTTTTTATCACCCGCGGCGCTAAGGGACTGTTAGCCTGTGATTCTACCGGTGTTTATACTATTCAAGGGATTCAGCTTTTGAAACATATAGATACCGTTGGCGCAGGTGATACGGCATTCAGCGCTATTGCCACGGCGCTTGCCGGTGGAGCTAATCTTCAGGAAGTAATTAATTTCGCAAATTTTGCCGCTGCAGTTACCGTACAAAAACTTTTTCAAACCGGTGTGGCCTATCCGGATGAGGTTTATACTGTTGGTAGTGATCCTGACTATGTATATCAGCCGGAATTGGCCGAGGATATTCGTCAGGCAAAGTATAGTGGAAATACAGAGATAGAAATTTGCTGTAATATTGATACTTTGATAACCGGGAAAATTAAACATGCTGTTTTTGACCATGACGGTACAACCAGTGTGCTCCGTGAAGGCTGGGAAAAGGTCATGGAGCCGGTAATGGTGAAAGCCGTGCTTGGTGACCAGTATGATACTGTCGATGAGGATACCTATCAAAAAGTGGTCATACAATCTCAGGAATTTATTGAAAAAACGACCGGTATTCAAACCATTGTGCAAATGGAATTGTTAATTGATATGGTGAGATATTTCGGGTTTGTACCGGAAGATAAAATTCTTGATAAGTTCGGATATAAAGCAATTTACAACGATGCTTTAATGAAAATGGTTAATCAACGGGAAGCAAAATTAAGATCCGGTGAACTGACAGTAGATGATTTTGCAGTAAAAAATGCTATTGAATTACTTCACGAGCTTCATGAAAGAGGCATCACCCTTTACCTTGCCAGTGGAACAGATGTTGATGATGTGAAAAATGAAGCTGAAGCAATGGGTTATGCAGATTTATTTAATGGAGGTATCTATGGGTCTGTAGGTGATGTGAGCAAATATTCAAAAAAAATGGTGATAGATAATATCATAACCTCCAATAATTTACATGGCGCCGAATTGATTACTTTTGGTGACGGACCTGTGGAAATTCGCGAATGTCGTAAACAGGAAGGTATTACTGTTGGCGTTGCCAGCGATGAAATAAGGCGGCATGGTTTAAATATTGAGAAACGTACTCGTTTAATAAAAGCGGGCGCTGATTTCATTATTCCCGATTTTTCTCAGTACAAACAGCTTTTTAAAATATTATTTGACTAAACAGATAAGAAACAAGAGTCTATGTCGTTTTCTATGGGTAAATATATTTAAAAACGTTTTTGCCACGGATTAACACTGAATTTCACGGATTAAATAATGAAGTTACTATCTACAACTATTGCCCAAACCCTGAACGAAAAATCCGGATGTTTTTAATTTCGTTTCTCCGTCTCTGATGTGAACCATTATAAAGCGCTTTTTAATAGCTTTATTTTTAATATGTTGCAGATTCATCAGTTGATCAAAAGAGAAAAAGAAATATCAATTCTATGTTTTTGCTCAAATACTAAAATAAGAATTTTACATAATAATTTTTTAACATATACCTAATTTATTTCCGTGTTTAATCTGCCTGCCCGCCAATTTTTAAGGTGGGTGGGAATCCGTGGCTGGATTTTTAATTACCCACACTATTCGACATAGAGCCAGAAACAAAGTGAGTTTCAAGAAAGTAGCTAATAAATAACTCCAAATTGAGCGATTCATTAGCAGTCATCACGATTACCTGCTCAAAGCATTCTCGCATCAGTCTCTAAGCTGATTTCCTCCACACCTGAGCCGGATAAGGATTAAGAGATTTTAAATGTGATGTCTGGCTAAAATCAATGTATCAAAAATGAATCAGGGGAACGCAAAGGTGAATTTGCGAGCCATATATAAAGAAATATTTCACAGAAAAATAAATTTTCTTTTGGGTATTTTGGCAATAACTATAGCAGTTACTTTATTTGTATCGTTTTATACAATGAGCGAGGCTTCCAAGCGGGAAACAATCCGTATAAATCAGGATATGGGATTTAATTTACGTATCGTGCCCCAAAAAACTGATATGAACAAATTCTGGCATCTTGGATATTCTGAATATACCATGCCGCAGGAGAAAGTTTTGTGGTCTATGTCTTTCAACGATTTCTCATTTGCACATCTGACAGCAATCCTTCATCATAAAATTTTATGGCATGGAATAAAAATAATTCTTACCGGAATATCAAATGAGATCGAATCCTCAGACATAAAACACACACCTATGATCCATATCATCAAACCAGAACATCTTATTTTAGGATATGAAGTTGCCAATAAATTAGACCTTAAACAGGGTGATAATGTTAATCTGCTGGGAAAAGCTTTTATTATATCAAATACACTCTCTGAAAATGGCAATATGGATGATATTCGCATATTTGGCAGACTTGAGGAAATTCAGGATATTCTGAATATGAGAGGACAGGTAAATGAAATCAGAGTATTGAATTGTCTTTGTCTGATTTCTGGTAAAGAGGATCCACTTCTCATCATGAGAAAACAATTGCAACAAGTGCTACCGGAATCACGGATTATCATGGATAAGAATATTACCATGATCCGCGAGCAGCAACGTCTGATGTTTGAGAAATACTTTGCTCTTATAATTCCATTTGTTGTTGTGGTTTGTGCCATATGGATAGCGGTCATTGTTCTAATAAATGTTCGGGATCGAAAGCAGGAAATAGGTACTCTTCGTGCTCAGGGATACGGAGGAGGATATATTGCCACTCTTTTTTTGGGAAAAGCAATTTTATTTGGTGTACTGGGAGCTTTCCTTGGTTTTATCATTGGTTCTGTACTTTCCCTGATTTATGGTCCGGACATTTTTATGGTAACTGCAAGTTCTGTTAAACCGATGTATGGCTTATTAGGATGGTCCTTATTAGCAGCCACGGTTTTTTCTGTTACCTCAGCATTATTACCGACATTAGTTGCCGTTACACAGGATTCAGTTCAGATTCCGAGGGGAGAGTTAAGATGATCGAACTTGAGACAATGTTTAAAAAGTATGATCGAATTTTCCTGATTTGAATCCAAGATTCAAAATAAGTTACGAACTTAATTAATTCTTGTTCTTTTATCATTTCAAATCTGAAGGGGTAAAAAATGTATCAATCAAATGAAGGCAAAACGAAAAACCGTATGGAAATATTCAATAGGTATTTCCTGGGATTACTGCTAATTCTAACTTTAGGAACCGGTATTCAGTGCCAGCGTGAGCAAGAAAATACAGTACCCAAAAGTGAAACCGGAAATAGAATTCTGGAACAAATTGATGTTTCCCGTGGAATTTGTGTGTTATTAGACGATAAGAAATGTGAGATAGCTCTGGATCTTCTGCAAAAAAGCGAACTGGTTCTCTTTGTTCAATTATCAAATGATCAAGAGGTAGAGGCAGCCCGCCTAATTGCCGATTCTATCGGATTTTATGGGACGCGAATCTATGTGGAAAAAAGTCTCCCGGGGAAAATAAATCTCGCTGATAATATTGCCGATGCTGTTATTGCCCTGAGTAAAAATTACAAAATTGATGAGCAGGAAATTCTTAGGGTTTTACGACCAAATGGTATAGCTTTATTACAATGGAAGGAACTGGTAAAACCCTTTCCTGAAGGTGTAGATGACTGGACACACCCCTTTCATGGGCCTGATAATAATCCACAGTCAAAAGATCAGGTCATAAAAGCTCCGTATTTAACACAATTCATGGCTAAACCTCATTATGGTCCGGTTACACAAGTTGCTGTGGCCTCAAACGGTATCGTGTTTAAAGGATTTGGAAATGTTGCTTTTCACGAACGGGAAGAAGAATTTCTTAACACGTTGGCTGCATTTAATGGTTTCAACGGAACGATGTTATGGAAGCGTGATTTGGTTCCGGGAATAATGCTTCATCGAAATATGATGATTGCTACCCCTCATACACTTTATGTGGGAGATGATAAATCCTGTAAATTAATCAATCCACTGACAGGGCGTTTGAAAAGTGAAATAATCCCGGATGTCGATATTGCCGGAGGAACGTTTTGGAAATGGATGGCAATGGAAGATGAGGTACTTTATGCCATAATTGGAGAACAGGAACAAAAAGATCCGGTGATGCGCTGGCGCCGGCAAAAACATGGTTGGCCCTGGACGGGAATTTCCAGGGGATTTAATCAGTCGGACCACTCTTGGGGATTTGGAAATGATTTACTCGCATTAGATTCGGAAAGTGGTAAGATACTGTGGCATCATCATGAAGATGGAGCTATGGACACGCGCGCCGTTTGTATGAAAAACGGACGGATTTATATATTTCGTTTTGGATCCTATCTTGCCTGCTTGAAAGCAAAATCCGGTAAGGTGATTTGGAAAAAAACCATAGAAAATTCACCTGAACTTTTTGAAGCTATTGGTGATTATCTTCCAAGACAGAGTTATGACACAAATTGGCGGACAAGAAACTATATAACTGCCGGGGATGATGCGCTATACTTTGCAGGACCGCAGATCGACAAGCTGTTAGCTGTTTCAACAAAAGATGGTAGTGTTCTTTGGGAAGATCCATTTAACAATTATCAATTAGTTTTAAGAGAAGATGGACTGTATGCGATCAGTGGACCATGGAAAAAAAATGTAAGTAAAAAATTTGATCCTCTCACAGGCGACGTTCTTGCAAATCTTCCTACCGGCCGTAGGGCTTGTACACGACCAACAGGAACATCTGATGCAATCTTTTTCAGGGCTAGCGGCGGTACAGTTCGCTTCGATCTGGATAGTAATGAACCTCAATGGATGTCACCGATGCGTCCGGATTGTTTTAATGGTGTGACGATTGCAAATGGACTGATTTATTGGTGGCCATATGTGTGTGATTGCCAGCTTTCTATTTATGGAATCACCTCTCTTGGCTCTGCCGGTGATTTTAACTTTAACCAGGAAGCAAGAGAAGAAGAAAGACTGCAGAAGGGATATGTCGATATAAAAACGGTCCGAAATCTGATTACTACTTCGGCCGATTGGCCCACATTCCGTAAAAATAATACAGGTAATGTAAAAACAGACGCTGTCATATCTGAGAATGGTATTCCACGCTGGAAATATCCTGATAAACAAGATTATTATTCAGCCACAAATGTTTTGGGACATACACACAATACCATCCCGACAGCGCCCGTAACTGTGGATGGTATAGTTTTTTATGGAAGTTCTGATGGTGTTCTGCGTGCATTGGATGTGACAACAGGACAGATAATATGGAAAGCTTTTACCGGTGGCGCGATACGAATTCCGCCAACTATTTGGAAAGGATATGTTTTGGTTGGTTCCGGCGATGGTTATGTCTATAATTTCACTGCCAGAACAGGTAAAATGGTTTGGAGATTCCGGGCTGCGCCGAAGGAGAGAAAAATACCTGTTTATGGCAGATTGCTATCAACCTGGCCGGCAGCGAGCGGTATACTTGTTGAGGATGGCATTGCCTATGTAGCGGCCGGTATTGTTAATTATGATGGAACCCATGTTTATGCCCTTGATGCTGAAACCGGCCGGATTAAGTGGCAAAATAATACATCCGGTCACCTATATTCACAAGCCCGTACCGGCGCAAGTGTGCTGGGACATATGATCATGGATGATAAAAATCTCTATTTAGCGAGCGGAACATCCCTGTCTCCGGCGATATATGATCTGTCTGACGGAACCTGTCTTAATGATCCGGAACCGCTGAAAAAAAATGAGTCCTATAGTCCCCGGGGCTGGGAATTATACCAGATTGGAGATCATGTCGTTGCTAGCGGGAAGCCTTATTATAGTGATCCCAGACAGGAGATATATGACGTAACTGTAAAAAATAAAATACTGCATACCACCAATAGCAAGCGTGATATTTTGTGGATCAATCAGAAAAAAATATTATGTTATCCACCGATTAATAAAGAGGTTATGAATAATTCTGTGTCCGGTTCACATTTTACAGGCTACATAGCGCCAATATGGGGAAATCTTG
>JAUVIB010000072.1 GCA_030592985.1 Calditrichaceae bacterium
GGTATTAATTCCATTATATTAATTAATTAATTTACTAACGAAGTTATGTTCTAGTATCATATATATCAATGGAGAGCAATGATATGTTTAAACTTAAAATTTTCCTTTTAACAATTTTTATTTTTTCTTCTTCCCTTTTTGCCATCAACCGGCAGAATCAATTTGAATTGGGATTAAAGGCTGGTACAAGCACTTATTTTGGTGATATTCCGGATCAGAAATTTGGTTTAACTTATGGCGGGGGAATGTATTGGTGGCTCGGCGGATTTTTTGCAATAGGTATCGAAGGCCAATATTCCTCTTTTGAAGCGGAGAGCGGTTCTGAGTATTTTACCTCAAAGGTTATAAATATCGGACCAATGTTCAAAATTGAACCTTTTCCTTCCGATAAATTAAACTTTCAAATTCTATTTGGATATAAATACATAAAAATCCAGCCTAAAGATAAAAACGGGTATCCATTACCAAATTATGCTGCCAACCGGTATGATGAAAATCAATCGGCAGTTCCATTTGGTATTGCCATAGCTCCCCTTCTTTTTGGTGATAAAATGGCGCTTACTGTTGAAGCTATGTATAATTATGCATCTACAGATTATTTTGATGATATCGAAAGAGGAGAAACTTACGATTCTTTTGCCACCTTAACCATCGGTTTATCTTATTTCTTCGGAAAACCAAGAGATACTGATGGAGATGGAATTCCGGATAAAGTTGATGCTGATCCTACGCATCCTGAGGATTTTGACGGATTTGAGGATAAAGACGGCGCTCCTGATTATGATAATGACCAGGACGGCATTCTGGATATTGATGATAAGGCGCCAATGGATCCCGAAGATCTTGATGGATTCCAGGATGAAGATGGTGTCCCTGATCCCGATAATGATAATGATGGTATTCTTGATGTAAACGATAAAGCGCCAAATGACCCTGAAGATATGGATAATTTCCAGGATGAAGACGGTGTGCCCGATCCTGATAATGATAATGACGGGATTCTTGATGTGGATGATAAATGTCCTAATGAAGCCGAAACAATGAATGATTATGAAGATGAAGACGGGTGTCCTGATAAAAAGCCCGAAATCGTAGTCGAGGTTGGCAAAACAATTGTATTAGAAGGCGTCTATTTTCAAAACGGAAAAGCAGCTTTAACAGCTAATTCAGAAGTCATTCTTGATAAGGTTCTTAGAACCATGCAGGATAATCCCGATATTGAAGTGGAAATATGGGGATTCTCCGATAGTAAAGGGAATTATAATTTTAATGTACAACTGTCAAAAAGACGCGCTGACAGTGTTAGAGATTATCTTGTTAGAAAAGGCATTTTCGCCTCCCGGATAAATACCAAAGGTTTCGGACCTGAAAACCCAATCGCCCCTAACAATACAAAATCAGGACGGGCAAAGAACAGAAGAATTGAGTTTTATAGAATAAAATAAGATTGTTTTACGTTTAAGTTAAAGGCAGTTGGGAGTAATTTCAGCTGCCTTTAATTATATTTGGCCACTATTTATGATAATCACTAAAGGAATCTTTTATGGCAGATAAACTTTTATTGTTTGATATTGACGGAACTTTACTCTTAAGCCGGGGGATTCCTCGTGTTTCTTTTCTAAAAGTCTTAAAAAAACACTTTCCCCATATTTCCGACAAATCTTCTGTTAAATTTTCAGGAATGACCGATCCGCAGATTATTAAACAGTTACTTAATGCTAATGGAGACCATACACACATACCACCGCAATTATTAAAAAAACTGTTCAAAGAATTTGCGATAGAGTTGGATAGAAATCTGAACGAGGATAATCCACCTGATGTATTACCGGGAATTATTAATCTACTGGAGAGGCTGAAATCAATTCCTAATTGCTATCTTGGTTTGGTAACCGGAAATATCATGGCCGGCGCCCGAATAAAATTATTAGCTGCCGGATTGTACCATTATTTTCCGCTGGGCGCTTTCGGCAGTGATCATGAGGACAGAAATTTACTGCCGCCGATTGCTATTAATAGGGCGCAAAATTTTTATAACAGACCATTTAAAAAATCAAATATCTGGATAATTGGCGATAGTATCTACGATATCCGCTGTGCCAAAGCTAATAATCTCAAAAACATCGGCTTATTAACCGGTTTTACCCCTGAATCGGCATTAAAAAATGAAAGTCCTGACTTTCTTCTTAAAAATCTTGATGACACGGAAAAGATTTTGTCCATAATAGGTTTTAATTAAGGTGATATTTTTGTATATTATTAGATTGTAACTATTATCAATATCAATTTTGTAAGGAGTGTTTTATGCTTAAAAATCATCCGAAAGGATTAATGACTCTGTTTTTCACTGAAATGTGGGAACGATTCGGCTTCTATACTATGCTCGCTGTATTTACCCTCTATATGGATGAAACTCTCGGTTGGGGTGACGGACAAAAAGGGCAGATATATGGTTTATTTCTTGGATTTGTTTATTTTACACCCATCGTGGGCGGCTGGATTGCCGACAAATATTTTGGTTATAGAAAGACTATCATTCTCGGAGCAATAATCCTTGGAATGGGTTATGCGCTGCTTTCATTCTCGGGACCAGGTCGTATTTGGTTATTTTATACCGCACTATTTGTCATGATAATTGGAAACGGCCTTTTTAAAGCCAATATTTCTGTTTTGGTAGGGAACTTGTATGAGCCGGGAAGTAAATTTAAAGATATCGGCTATAATATTTTCTATATGGGCATTAACCTTGGAGCTTTCATAGCGCCTCTTGCCGCTACATATCTCCATGATCTGTTTGGAAATTATAACGCCGCTTTCGGCGCTGCTGCTATTGGTATGTTGTTATCATTGGTAGTTTTTGAGGTTTGGAAAAAAAATTATATCCATGCCGATAATAAACACGCTGATGGTGCTGAAAACCAAAAATCACAGGAAGCAGAGAATGTGAGTCCGGAAAAAGAGAAAGAACGAATAGTTGCTCTCGGTATTATTTTTACAATTGTTATCTTTTTTTGGATGTCCTTTCATCAAAATGGATTTGCTTTAACTCTTTTTGCTCAAAGATCAACTGAAATTATAGACTGGTTAAAGCCTGAAACCTATCAAACCTTCAATCCTTTCTTCATATTATTATTAACACCGGTTATCGTTATCTTTTTTAACTTGCTGCGTAAACGGGATAAGGAACCTTCCAGTCCTGCAAAAATCGGAATCGGAATGTTTATTTCAGGATTGGCCATGCTTATCATGGTTTTCGCTTCTCAAATGGGCGGTGACGCCGACGCAAATAATATGTCGCCAAATTGGCTGGTTTCTACCTATTTTGTAATTACAATTGGTGAACTTTTTCTTAGCCCCATGGGTCTATCCTTTGTTTCTAAAGTAGCGCCGGCCCGAATGAGAGGATTGATGATGGGCGGCTGGTTCGGCGCAACGGCTATTGGTAATTACCTCTCAGGGTTTATCGGCAGTTTTTATAATACGATTAGCCATACTCAATTTTTCCTGATTCTAGCGGCATTATTATTTTTGTCAGCGCTTATGATAAAAATAGTCCTAAAAAAATTGAAGCATGCCACTGACGGTGCATAGTTAACTAAATAAAAAAATAAAGCCCTGCAGCCCAAAAGTTGCCGGGCTTTTTTTTTGTCCCATTATATAAATTCTCATATTTATTTTCAAAATATAAAGACAAAAATAGTGTAATTGGTCAGTAGATTGGGAATTTGGAACGAATTGACTGTGTCAATTCAGCATCGACATAGTCGATGCACTCCAAAAACAACATTACCTCCCAAACCACTGGGGCATTACAAAATAGTTTATACAAAATTTGCATTATGAATGCAGGGTTATTATATTTGAGTCATGAAATGAGCATATGTTCAATTAAAATTTGAAAGATAAACGAGGGAGATGCAAAATGGGTAATTTTAGAAGTGGGCAGGGATTAGGCCGGGGTGGTGGCCGTGGCCGCAATAATGGAGGTTCTTTTGGCACCGGTGGATTTTGTGTATGTGCCAAATGCGGTGAAAAAGTCAAGCACCAACAAGGGGAAAAATGTACTGCAGTAAAATGTCCTAAATGTGGGCATGTAATGGTAAGAGAAGAGTTGTTAAATAAGTAGAGTTATTTATTCCGGCAAATTGTAATTATTTTCTAAATGGAATAAAGAAATAAGCTATCCAAATACAACTTATCTTTTATGTATCAATGACGCGAATATTTGGTTTATTTTCTGTATTAAATATAAAGCAAAAGGCAGTGCTATGGAAAAATCAGTAAAGATCGGTATAATCATTTGTGACCGATACCGGAATTGTGCGGGAGGTAAATGTTTTCGTTCATTAAAAAACAGGGATGGCGCCTTTGAACGATATATAAATCATGAAGTAGAAATTGTCGGCTATACATCATGTGGAGGATGCCCCGGAGGAAATATTGAATCTGCTCCGGAAGAAATGCAGAAAAATAGCGTTGATGTTATTCATTTTGCTACGGGCATGGTTGTCGGATATCCCCCCTGTCCTTACCTGGAGCATTTTATTACGTTTATCGAGACAAAATATGGAATTGAAGTCGTTGCCGGGACACATCCTATTCCGCAAAAGTATTATAAAACGCACCAAAAAATGGGAACATGGGAAACGGAGTCATGGCAAAAACTTATTCAACCGACACTAACGAATGAAACAACGCGTAAAAACTATGATTAAAGGTTAAATTTAAGAAAAAAGGAGAGCATCATGCAAGAAGTATATGTTAATTGCAATGAGATGGAGTGGGTTTCTGCTTCAAACTATCCGCCGGGAACGAAAATTAAAACCTTACGTGATTTTGAAGGGAGAAAAACAATTCTCTTAAAAATGCCGGCTGGATTCAGTATGGATGCTCATTCCCATACTTCCGTAGAGCAGCACTATATACTTGAAGGACAATATGAGATTGACGGACAAGTTTACGGAATGGGTACCTACCAGTTATTGCCGGCAGGATATATGCACGGACCCTTTAATTCAGAAATAGGCGCAACAATTCTGATTATTTGGGATCCACAGTAATAATAAGGAGTAAATAAAATGTTATATAACAGAGGAAGAGGAGCAGGACAAGGCCGGGGAAGAAGAACAGCAGGAGCCGGTCCGGAGGGTAACTGTGTTTGTACATCCTGCGGTGAAAAAGTTAAACATCAACCGGGGACGCCTTGTAACCAAATGAAATGTCCGAAATGCGGTGCGCCAATGGTAAGGGAATAAAAAAATATGGAAAAACAGATAACACGCGAAGAGATTCTTGATCAATTGAAATCTGTAGAGCATCCCGAAATTGCTGCTTCATTGGTTGATCTGGGCATGATATTGGATGTAGTTGTAAAGCAGAATACGGCAAAAATCGCCATTGCTTTACCAATGATAAATATACCACAAACGGTTACTAACGCCATCCTTCATAGTATCAACGGCTCGATACAAAAATTGGGATTGGAGATAAAACCGGAATTTTTTGAAATGACGCCCGATGTTCGCGATAATTTCTTTACTACTGCAAGGGCAAACTGGAAAGGCGCTATTTAACAGGTAACAAAGCTGATTAGAATAAAGCTTAGACGGATGTAAAATGCTGAATGATGTTCAACAATGGATAATGGATAAAGGCGTCAAATATCTTAAAGATATCGGTATTGATAGCGGTCAGATATTGGTTGATTTTGGTTGCAATGTTGGTCATTATGCAATTCCGGCTGCCAAGTTAGTCGGATCAGGTGGGATCGTTTACGCTTTAGATCAGGATGAATCGGCCATAGAACAATTGAAGATAGCGGCAAAAAATGAGGGTATTAATAATATCCATCCGATTATTACCAACTCATCAACCATCGATTTACCGGCGGCTTCAGTCGATGCGGTTCTTGTTTATGATATGCTGCATTATTTAGAAACAGAAGAGAGAAAAAAGCTTTATCAATCGATAAATACTGTTTTAAAAGATCAGGGGATATTATCAGTCTATCCAAAACATAATCAATCAAATTCTCCCATGTGGCATCTATCGGAAATAAATATTACTAATATTATTAAAGAAATTGAGAATAGTTATTTCGAAGTAGTACAAAAAACTGAAAAACGCCTAATACATGACGATACAATTGAAAGTGGAACAGTAATAAATTTCAGACGAATTAACTATAAAATTGCTATTCCCACAGACGATGGTATTAACATTTTTAAAGGTATGCTGGGGCAGGCTTCCATGTTTCATATATATGAAATCGACCAAAAAAGGAATTATCGATTAATAGAAGAAAGGCCAAATCCTTACGTCCATACTTTACAGCATTTAAAAACAATTGATATCTATAATGTACTAAATGATTGTTCGGCAATCCTGTCCTCAAAGATTGGAAAAAAAGGTATAGAGCGGTTGAAACAGCGTAATATGCATTTGATTTTCAGGGAGGATAAGATAAACGAAGCATTGAAAGACATTATAAAGAACCATCCATTTACGATGTAAAATAGATGGCTGGTAAAAATTCAACAAAAATATTCAATGAAATCAACATCCGTTTGAAAAATTATTTAGCAGAAGGATAATTCAATGGATATTACTTTTGGTCCTGTACCCTCAAGAAGGTTAGGCCGCAGCTTAGGAATTAATAATATCCCGCCAAAAATTTGCAGTTACGCCTGCGTTTATTGTCAGTTGGGAAATACAATCAAAATGCAAATTGAGCGGCAGGAATTTTACCCTGCAAAAGATATTTTTAATTCGATAAAAGAAAGAGTGACTCAAACCTATTCTCAAAATGAGATAATAGATTATCTCGCCTTTGTTCCGGATGGAGAGCCCACTTTAGATATAAATCTCGGAATAAAAATTGAGTTATTAAAAACTTTAAATATACCTGTGGCTGTTATTAGCAATGCGTCACTAATCGATAATAAAGATGTTTGTCAGGAGTTACTAAAAGCTGACTGGGTGTCACTTAAAGTCGATGCTGCCAACGAAAAATTATGGCGGAAAATTGATCGTCCTCATGGGAAATTGAATTTTAATAACATAAAAGACGGAATGTTATCCTTTCGTAAAGATTTTAAAGGGATACTCGCCACGGAAACGATGCTGATAAGAGGGATGAATGACGCCGTAGCGGATATTCATGAAATAGGTCGCTTTCTTAAGCGTCTTCAGCCGAATATTGCTTATTTATCTATTCCTACCAGGCCTCCGGCAGATAAAAATGTGCAACCGGCATATCCCGCATCCATCAATACCGCCTACCAAATTATATCCTCTTATGTAGATAAAGTTGAGCTATTAACCGGATACGAAGGCAACGCCTTCTCCTTCACCGGGGATGTCCGTCAGGATATATTAAATATTACATCGGTACATCCCATGCGTAAGGATGCAGTCGCTGAAATTCTAAATAAAGCGGGAGCAGATTGGCATATAGTTGAAAAGATGCTGCAAAACGACGAAATTATACAATCCGAGTATGAAAATCATACTTTTTTTCTTAGGAAATTTTAATTTAAGTCATTTGATTGACGCTTATGTATAATAGCAGGAATTTAAATAACAAATCCCGGATTTTAAAGTAAACTTGTAAAATTCAACTTAAGCGAAATGGATTGTAAAATGTACAGATTGAAAAAAATGACAAAGTTTTTCCTTCTATTGGGTATCCTTATTACACTTATTAAATGTAATTGCCAAAGGCTTGTAGAATTAAAAAATGACGATTTTGGCCTTATACTGAATATTACACCTCAGGGCATTCCCGTTATTGAAAAAGGATACTGGATAAAGAGTGGAAAAACGGCATTTTTAAATAAAACTGGCCAAACTAAGATCGAAGATTGGATACCCCAGAATCTGGCTTTATCGGGTACATCGCAAATCAGTACCTGGAAGATACAAAGCACCAATGAATTTATGCGAGCCTCGGCGGAGAAAACATTAGGAATGTTGAAAATAACATGGAACGTAGAATTGTTAAAAAAAGGTTCCTTATTTAGAATGTGGGTTCAAATGGCCAATGTTGGAAAAAAAGATATTGCGATCGAGTGGTTTCCCATTTGGGCAGCAAACTGGAATCTTCCATCAAATACAAATAGGAAATTAAAGTATTGGCAGTCAATTTTTTACCAACCGAAAGTCGAAAAATTTAAAAAAGACAGCACCATAATTCTTAGTTCAAGAGTATATAGTTCTGACCGCGACAAATCAGGCGGCCAGCTTCCTTATTGGCAGATTTCAGGAAATAAGCAATCACTCTTTTTCAGCATTTCCTGGTGCGGTGGCTGGCAGGCTCATATCAGCCAAGGTGGAGAAGAAACTCAGATAAAAGTTGTATTACCTGCGGAAGAGACACAACTGACTCTTAAACAAGGAGAAACAATAGATGGTCCCATTTTGAATGTTTTTGCAAATCAGGATATAAATCCAGTTATTTCGAGATCGAATTGGTTATCCCAAAGAGAGTTTTTAAGTTCCCATCTGTTTAAAAAACCCCCAAATTGGTATCCGCTAATCTACAACCACTGGTACGCAGTGCGCTTTAATTTATCCGGTACATTCATAAAAAATCAATTATCCGCTATGCGTCCTTATAATTTTGATGTATTTGTAATCGATGCCGGATGGTATAACAGCGTGGGTGATTGGACTTCGAATACGCACAAATTTAAACAAGGTGAATTCGAATCTGCCTTAAAAAATGTCAATGATAATGGTATCAAAACGGGAATATGGAGCTGTCCCTGGCTGTTAACCATAAAAAATGACCAATTTCTCCCTGAAATTGATGAACCGCGATACTATAATAAATTCATGAATGCTTATGCGCTAGATTTATTGGGAGCTGATTTTGAAAAGCGTTTAAATAAGCATGTATCTGATCTAATAAATCAATTACACATTAATTGGTGGAAATATGATCAGGAGTTTTTTGGGAAGACTTCCCGAAATGGAAAAATGAAAAATATTATCGTCCTGCAAAAGGCTTTGTCAAATGTCCGCAATTCTTACCCGAAACTAAATATTGAAAATTGCATGAGTGGTGGACGCATGATAAATGAATTTACCGATGAGATATCTCAAAGCCACTGGATAAGAGATGGTGGCAGTAATGGCTTGGAACACGCACGAACTAATATTCAGGATGCATTGGGAGCTATCCAATTTTTATCTCCTGCGAAAGTTCAACGATGGATAAACCGACCAAATGAAATGGATGAAGAAAACAGAGAATTGCTAAAATTATATTGCCGAAGCGCTATGATCGGCGTTTGGGGGATTTCATCTGATCTGAATAAAATCAGCGAAAAACAGAGAAAAGTAATTCTAAATGAGATCGATAATTATAGAAAGTTAAATAAGATAAAAATCTCTTTAAAATATGAAATTCTTTATCCTGAAGATAATAACGATATAGCCGGAGTCATTTTTTATAATAATAATGGCTCTAAAGCGGCTGTTTTATTATTTCGGTGGGATAAAAAAGGTACCATCTCTAAAGCAATACCGTTAAATTTATTAAAAAAAGCAACTTATAACATTATCAATGTAGATTCCAATGAAAGTGTGAAGCAGATGGTAAATAGTATCTATTCGTTTAGCTTAGATGTGGGTCAGTTATCCGCATTGTATTTTCTTGAAAAAGTCGATTAATAATTAATTTTGATATAGGTTACAGTAACTATCGCCACATTTAAGTTTAAATTGTTTTATAAATAGAAAATTATTCTTATATTTGAGCCATCTAATCAAATTAATTTATTAAATTGTAAAAGGAGCTTTCAATGAAAAAGACTATTTTACTGCTGTTATTTTCCATGCTTATCGTTGGTTGTAAGGCAAAGCAAGAAGAGGCTAAACCCGCCTCAACCTCTAAAGCAGACGCTGATGGATGGTATACTCTATTTAACGGAAAAGATTTTAGCGGCTGGGAATTTAGTGATTCTACCGGCACATTTTCTATTATAGACGGTACCATTAAAGTAAACGGCAATCGCAGTCATCTATATTATGTTGGACAGGCGCTTAACCATAACTTTAAGAATTTCGAGTTTAAAGCCGACGTCATGACAAAAGCGGGTTCAAATTCAGGAATATATTTTCATACGGAGTTTCAAAAAACGGGCTGGCCCGATAAGGGATATGAAGTTCAGGTGAATAATTCTCACGGTGATTGGAGAAGAACCGGCGGTTTGTGGGGTATTGAAGACGTCAAAGAAGTTCCGACAATAGACGATGAATGGTTTACTATGGGTATAAAAGTAGAAGGAAAACATATTGTAGTAAAATTAAATGATAAAACGGTTACCGATTATGTTGAGCCTGAAAATGTGAATTATGAAGGTATGCCGGGCAGGAAAATTGCCGGCGGTACATTCTGTCTGCAGGGACATGATCCGGGAAGTACGGTATTCTTCAAGAATATCATGGTTAAACCTCTCCCATAAGAACAAAATTAACCCAATTACGGCCTTCTTTTATAAGAGGGTCGTAATTTTATTATTTAAAAATTGTTTATTATTCCAAAATGAATTTTACCTTCGTTAAAGCTGTCTCCTTTTCCCAGGCCATAATCTACCTCAAGAATGCCGAGGGCTGTTTCAAAGCGTACCCCCATACCATATCCCGGCAGTAAAGTATTTCCCGTGCTTCCGCTCTCCGGGCTATCATA
>JAUVIB010000292.1 GCA_030592985.1 Calditrichaceae bacterium
AAAATGATAAATCTAAGGAGAATATTGAAGGTATCCGTTGTATGGGGAAGAAAAACGGCAGTATTGTTTTTGAACTCGTTTCCGGTAAATATATTTTTGAGATAACCGGGCAAAATAAAATTTAAAGTGTTATTCCCATGTTTCCATATTTTATTTCAACTGGTCATTCATATGAATAATATAGAGCTAACCCGTCGGGCACAATAGCGATGATACACTTCTAACTTATTATAGCACATCGGATTAAGTTGCTTCGAAAATACCATATCCATGCGCGGTTGGAGTTGAGCATTTGGTCAGATAACTGGTTTTTACTGATATATCATTTTATAGAATAACCAAGCCCAAGTCTTATGTTTGTTTGTTTCCTTTTTTCAGCAGAAAATAGATGACTGTCATTTATTTCAAATATAATTTCTAAGTTTTTCATTGAAATTCTTAACCCTATACTAATGAATGTGGCATTTAAATTATTGTCAAAGTATGTTTCGTTATATTTTCTATCAGTATTATAGAAGCCTAAAGATATATCAAATAATTCAGGAAACTTATAAATCCCACCTGCTGACAACTCAATGATATCTTTATTATTATTGCCTATAGAATTCCAAAAAACGGATGTTAGTGTAGCTGAAAACGACAAATTGTTAATAGGGTTTGTTGTTAATCCAAAAATAAATTTATTAGGTAAACGAACATTGAATGTATATTCAGGAATGGATAATATACTTGAACTTACATCACCTTTATCGTGTATATTTCCCTTTCCTTCTATATCCACACCTTTTTCAAACAAAAAACCAATACTTAATAGATTATTAAGTTTATAAACAGTTCCTATTTTCCAGCTGTAATCACCTCCCTTTTCCACACTTGTAATTCTATGGATTTCTTCTTTACTATTTAAATAGTCATAAAAAATTTGAGCACCAAATGATAATTTATCCTCATTATGAAATATTCCTTTGAATGAATATGCAGCTAAAAACGAGTAACTATAAATGGTCGTTTCAAATACTGGTGAAAAAGTTTGCCCTGAAGAACCATCCATATCTTCAATAGTTGTTATTGGAATTTCACCAAAATCAATTGATCCAGAATATTTTTGATGATAAGAAATCCCAATTTGAAAATTGTTAAATGGATAAATAAAACCAGCTGTAGTAGGTAGCCAGGGATTGACTCTTTCGTAGCCAATATCGGTGAATATTGCATTATTAATTTTCGTTGAATATTCAACATTGAAGCCAAAAGAAGGCGATGCAAATTCATTAAGAGAAGCAGGGTTTGAAGTGGATATATCAATTATTGTAGTGGAAACACTATTTGAAAATCCGATACTCTGGTATGCATCAGATGTAATACCTTGTGTTAGTAATATTGGACTATCTGTTCCAATTCGTTCTCTATCTCCAGCAAACAGAAATGTTGCAGTAGCTAAGATCATTGATAATAAAAGTCTCATCTTCTCTTTCATAAAATTTATTTTGAAATATAACCATAAATTAAAAACTGGACATAATAAAAATTTGGATAGGCTATCCAATAAGTAATTCTGTAATTCTCTCCATGGCATTCAATATGATAAATATTGCATTGATTTGCAAAAAATTGTTTATTTACTAACTGCATAATTCTCCAATAAGAGTGAAATTTTATCTTTTTTACAATTTCTCTGAGTTATAATAATCTATAACCTGACCTAGACAAGCCCCGATATAAAAACATTGGGAGGTTTCACAATAACCAACCAAGTAAATTTCTTCGCTGAACTTGGATTTAAGACATTAGATTGTCATTCCCGAACGCTTCTATCGGGAATCTAAATTTCACCATTTAGATTCCTGCTTAAAACATGCAGGAATGATCTGCTTTGAGCTTTTATATGAAAAAAATATAAATCCAATTTCTGCCAATGGTGCATCCCGATTTATCTGGTCTGTCCCGACGAGTCGGGGAAAAATACACGAATATTGCTAATAAGATAATAAGTTGAGCTATTGTTTGGTGATTATATAAAAGATTTGGTATTGACGGCTCCCTGAGACCTGCACTGAGCTTGCCGAAGTGTTGCCGAAGGGTTAAAAGGGGCGCTTGCAGTGAGCCTGTCGAATTGGCGGGGCTTCGACAAGCTCAGCCACCTTTAGGCTTTCTTTCCACCCAATTGATTTCGCTAATTTATTGAAAATACACGTTATAACAAAAATCGCACAATTTAGGTAAAAATAATAAAGTTAAAGAAATGCCCGAAGATTTTCACGGAATTTACAAAAGGAGCATAAAACTATTTTAGTTTTAACGGTTAATAATTATAGGGTGTTTTTAGTGAAATATTTCGTATTTTTGTTCTGATAATTTCTTGTTTACTCAAAGATGTTTACTTACATTATAAAAATTTCGATTATAGCCGAATATATTGAGGCGCCGTAAGTTAAAAAAATGCTGATTGAGAAAAATAAAAAGAAAGGCAGGCGGTTGATTTCAAAAACGGTATTTATGATTTTCACAGCTCTTATTCTGGGCCTCGGCTGGGCTATTAGGAGGACACTTTGGGCACGAATGGGGCGCGTCTTGGGCAGGAGCCATGGGTGCATTGGCAATTTTTGGCTACGTCGTGCACCGGTATTAACCGCATTGGGCGCGGTGGGCTTGGCTGTGGGCGGCGATTGCAGCGGCGAAATAAGAAAAAGGATAAATTTTTTTATCTTAAATAATGATAGCACATTAACCTATTTTACTTTAAGGACAATTAATTGAAAGCAAATGTCAAAAAAATCATCTCATTTTTATCAGTGCAGGGAGTTGTATTTTTTCTTGTACTATTTTTTATAAACGCCTCTGTTCATGCTGATGGAAAGCTCTTACGTGGTGAGGAAAATATTAAATATTCCTTAAAAGGGAAAACCGCTGATTTTTATGTTTCAGCAGTTGGCAAAGACAGATGGAGCGGAAAATTAGCAGAACCAAACCGTGATAATTCAGACGGACCTTTCGCCACAATCGATCGTGCAAAATTGGCCGTCCGGGAGTTAAAGAAGAAGATTTATAAAATTAAAAACATAGCGATTGATCCGCGATTTCGCCCGTCTCCTCATAAATATGGCAGTGGAAGAGATATACTCGTCCTGATCAGAGAAGGAACTTATTTTCTTGCAAATACTCTGTCATTTTCATCTTTGGATGGTGGTGAGCGGGTTGAAACTGATCTACCGACCGGAGCTTTTGAGTTACATAAGTTAAAAGATTATTATGTGACCTATGCTGCCTACCCCGGGGAAAATCCTGTCATTACCGGTGGCCGCACAATTAAGGGTTGGGAAAAGGGAGAAAATGAAAAGTGGATCGTTCGGCTGGATGTTCCTGATGTTGAAGAGCTATTTACCAATGGTCAACGCCAAACTTTAGCCCGCACGCCGAATAAGGGATATTTTAAGACGAAAGAACAACCAACCGATACCAGATCATTTCGCTATAAGGCAGGAGATATACAAAAATGGCCGGAGATGGAATCAAACCGGATAGTTATTGTTTCCCGTTGGAGCTCGGATAAAACGACCATTAACAGGATAGACGAGAAAAAAAATATCGTCTATTTAAAAACACCCGCTGAGGATATGGTCAATGTACCGCCAAAATATTATATCGAGAATGTTGAAGCGCTCCTTGATTCTACAGGGGAATGGTATTTTAATAAGAAAAAAAGAATCCTTAGTTTTATTACGCCTAAAAATATTAAGAATCCAAACGAAGCGGATATCGTTTTTCCTGAAATATCAGATCTTCTCCATATTACGGGAAGCAGAGGGAAACCGGTCCGCAACCTAAGACTTTACAATCTCTCCTTTTCAGTTACCCGGCCGGGTGGAGAAGCAACGATCACCGTAGAATATGCAAAAAACTGTGAAATTTTTGGAAACAAGATATACAATGTCAGCCAAACAGCGATTAGGCTTGGAAAAGGGTGTTATCATACTGTAGTTAGTGAAAATAAAATTTATGATGTAAATGGTTCCGGAATCAGACTAAGCGGTGATCCAAGGCCGGATAATTGGGATGATATTGTTAGTGATAATATTATTTCCTATAACGAGATTATTCATTGCAGGCCCGCAACAAAGGGGATTGGGGCGACTAATACCCTTAGAACCACTATTTCTCACAACTATGTTTCAGACACAGGTAGTTATGGTATTACAGCCGGCAGCTGGTCTAATGTTGAGGAAGCCAGTGATGGTAATAATTTGGTTGAATATAATCATGTATCATTTACAAATATGATCCGCGATGATGAAGGGGGTATTGCGGTTTACGGTTTAAGTCCGGGTTCAGTTGTGCGAAATAATCTGGTGCATGATGTCAGGCCGGCAACTACTAACGAAAATGTCGGTTTATTTTTCCAGAATATGTCATCAAGCTGGACGGTTACAGATAATATTTACTATAATTTAAAGCAGGGGGAGATGAAATTATGTGCCTGTTATCTAATAGATAATATCTATAAAGATAATCATGTCATTGAAACGCCTGCCAGGGAACCTGAAAAATTTATAACCGGTAATACCGATTTTTCCTGCAGCAACCTGCAAATTCATCCAAATATTGACTTTATAACAGGTAAGGAATTATCGATCTCCGCATTAGTCAAAAACATTGGTTCTACCGGTAATGAATCGGTGCCCCTTTATATCAATGGCAAGGTAGTTGCCCGGCAAAATTTTCCTGTGATCTCAGAGAACCAACGCAATATTAAATTTATTTATCAGTTTTCAAAGCCGGGGGAGCACCTCGTTGCTATTGGTGATACGCCGAATAAAAATGTGATGATTAAAGGGGAATCTCTTCAGGTACTTTATAGTGATTTGTCTGCATCCCTGCTCGAAATACCGGCCGGAGAACCTATCGTGGTAAGGGCTAAAACGCGTCCAATGGGGACAGGGGAGAGGAAACAAAAAATCAAACTATATGTTGATGGAAAAGTTCATATGTCTCAGAATGTAATACTCTCCGATACTAAGGAATATGATGTGAAATTCTCACTCGTCCTGCC
>JAUVIB010000148.1 GCA_030592985.1 Calditrichaceae bacterium
AATCCCGGCTTTCATGTGATAGGCCATACCTTGTTTTTCCCGGATATCAAAAATAATATTATCAGACAAAACTAATGAAAGAGCCTGCAGAGCAGGTTTATCCTCTTCTGAAATAGTTTTTATAAATCCCCAAAGAAGGTATGAGCGCTCCCCGCCTCCGGATATATCTACTTTTACGGGATCGTTTACTATTTTATACTCACGTACAAAAGCATCCATATCATCGGTGCTTTTATTACTGCGGAATTTTTTAAATAATTCTTCCATATTTGCAGGATTTTCCGGGGAGACAGCAGAAATAATCATATTCGCTGAATGGAAATAATCTTTGCTAAAATTTAATAAAGATTCATAAGTTAATTCTGTGGAAGAGTTTTCTTTATTATCTGATATATAGAGTATCTCGTCTACATTACTGTTAAATATTTTTTTCGCCGGATCACTGCCCATTTTCATCATGGATGACCGTTTAAATTTCATAACAGCTTTATTAAATTCTTCTTCCGTCGGAATAAAATTTAACATCTCATTATTAAGATAATTTATGGCTCCGGAAATATTTTTAGCCAATCCTTCAACTCTGATATAGCCAAAATCCGGATTTAGATAAATATCATCCATAGGAATATAGGGATTATCATTAACCGAGAAGGAGAGTCCGAATGGGGCGCTTATCTTTTGATTTTTTACCGATTTCATTCTTTGGCCAAAACAGTCATGGAGAATCTTAGCGGCGTCTTTTCCGTGTTTTTCTTTATAATATTTTTTATGTTTAATCAGATAATGAACCGCGAGAAGATTACTGGCGCTATTTTGCACAACAATAAGCGAATTACCTGTTGCTTTATCGCTATATAGTTTTGTTAATATATCGGTGTCCTTTGTTTTTCCCTCTTTATTCCCGGAATGTTGTATTATTACTACAGGCTTAGAGTCAATCTTTAAAGTAAGCAGCTGTCTGGCGGCCTCCGAAAAACTTTTATCATCATATTTCGCAAGCACACCTTCGACCCCAGATACGGCAAATATTCCGGCATTAAAGATACCAAACATATGGGGCTTTTCTATGTTTTTAAAAAACTTGGTGAGCGATTTTGCCGCCTCCACTTTTACCGCTTCATCTTGTAATGATAGACTTTCCTTCCGGATAAGCTGCAGAACATAGGATGAAATTTCATTAATTTTATCATCTGATTTAAGCGTTGCCGATAATTCAATTGTATTTTTTATGGGTGTAAGCCGGGTTGTTATACTAATTGATACAACCTCATCTATATATTTATTTTGAACTTCTTCCTGAATTCTATCGCCGGCATTCTCGAGAGCGATATCCAGTAAATCATAGAATTGCTGGCTATAGCCCAAGGATAAATCAAAAAATATCTGTAATTTAATATCTTTACCGGAATAAAAACGATAATATAAAGAATTATTTAATGCCCTTTCCTGCAGTGTTTCAAATCCTGTTTGCCAATCGGGATTGCTTGCGTGAGATACTTCCTTCGGCGCCGCTTTTCCATATATCTCTTTTATGGTTTTTAATAATTTGGCGCTGTTAAAATTCCCAATAACACTCATTATCATATTATTGGGCACATAATTATTTTTATAAAATTGGTAGACTTCATCTCTGTCCATTGATTCAATTGTGGAATAGGTACCAAGGGTCGGAAGTGATAAAGCATGATCGGGATATAGTATTGAAATAATATTTCGTTCTAATTGCTCATTGGGCTTTGTTAAGCTTTTTGATATTTCTTCCAGTACAATACCTTTCTCTTTCTCAAATTTCTTTTCGGGTAAAATAGAATTAAAAAGCATATCGGCCTGAAGTTCTAATCCTTTTTCAGCAAATTCAGCAGGCACAACCATCATATAGTTAGTGTAATATTCCGATGTATTGGCATTATTATAACCACCTATCATATCCACATCGTCATAAAGCTGTTGCTGTTTTCGCGTTGTTGTACCATTGAACAAAAGATGCTCCAGCATATGGCTCATCCCACTACTGGCAAAATTTTCATAAGCTGAACCGATTTTAACGACTGTATTAATACCCACCATTGGGAGCGCCGGATTTTCAATTAACAAAACCTGTAATCCGTTATCTAATTGAAAAATCGAAACACCATCGGGAAGGGTTTTGATTGACAATTCTTTTGAGAAAGCCTGTACTGACAAAATAGCGGATAAAATCACTATCGTTACTAGTGTTTTTTTAAACATTTTTTATCTCCTGTTAATAATCCATTTTATGTGATTTAATTTAAACCTATATGAACACAGTATCAAACTGTTTTTCATACACGAGTTAGACGCTAAACGTCTCTTTTTGTTTCAAATATAACACAGTTTCACCATTCATACCTGTTTTTTCTTTAATGGAAGGATGAAATGACGAAAAAGAATCATGTGTTTGAGTTTTTGTAACCAATGGGGTGCATTTTAAAGCGATTTCCTGGAAGGGAAAAGAGGATTTTTGCAAAATACGGTGAAAACTTATTTTATCTAGTAGTTTTTATTACACAGATTATAGATAATAAAGCAAAAAAAATGTAAATTGCTACCATCATAATGATAGCAATTTACAAATCATTATTACACCTTACCCGGAACCGGAATAGATTTATCAATATCAACATCACTTAATTTATATTCTTTTGGTACAATCTGGAAATCGGATTGCATCATTTCTTCCCAGGTTACTTCCCGACCGGTATAAGCGGATATACGTCCCATAATAGCGCCTAAGGTTGAAATGGCAGTATTTTCCGCTTCCACATATGGTTTGTTTTCACGTATTGCAGTAACAAGATCGATATGTTCCTGATCATAAGGGGAAACTTTCACATACTTGCGGTCTTCACCATTTTCATCTTTTCCGTAATCATACTTCCATTTCACAGAACCATCTGCATTATAAATCGTATTACGGCAATTTGAATAACCATTGCTTCCCTGAACACGTTCCGATACATTATTTACACAGTCGTTTACCTGGCGGCACATACTGTGAACATGCATATCATTTTCATAAGTGAAATCCACACTAAAAAAATCATATTGATTACCGGTGACACGCCTTTCTCTCGCTCCAAAAGCGACAGCTTTAAGAGGATGCAAACCCGTAAACCAGTTAATCACATCAATATTATGCACGTGCTGCTCCACAATATGATCACCGGAAAGCCATGTCCAGTTTACCCAGTCACGAACCATATATTCCATTTCTGTCCACTCTTTACGAGGATTGCGATACCATAATTGCCCCTGATTCCAATAGCAGTTTCCACCGACAATATCTCCAACAGACCCTTCATAAACATGCTTGAAAGTTGCTACATAATCCCGCTGATGTCTGCGCTGTGTGCCTGTCCCTACACTCAACCCCAGCGCTTCAGCTTTTTTAGAGGTTGACATTATAATTTTAGCGCCAACAGGATCAACGGCTACCGGTTTTTCCATGAATACATTTTTCTTAGCCAGAACGGCGGCGGCAAATTGCATGGGCCGGAAATGCGGTGGTGTTGCCAGAATAATATAATCTACATCCGTATCGAGAAGTTTTTTATAGGCGTCAAATCCGATGAAACAATTTTTGTCTTCTACAACGTTATTGTTTTCTTCTTTTAGTGTTTTTCTCGCGGATTCCAAACGGTCTTCAAACAGATCGGCTAAGGCGGTTACTTTTAAATTCGGACCGGCATTAAGAAAATTTAAAGCCGCACCGGTTCCACGTCCACCACATCCGATTAAACCGGCCTTTAAAAGTGGTCCATCAGGCGCCTGATCGCGAAACGGTGGAATTTCGATTGTTCTTTTCTTTGATGTGCTGCAGCCGACTAAAACACCGGCAGCAATAGCGCTTCCTAATCCCAGGAACTCTCTTCGGTTGAAACCTTTGCTCATAACATACACCTCCGCGTAATGTTTAAAATTTTGACAACTCTTATTAAATAAACCTAATTTTCATTTATGTTTTTCACTTTTTACTTTTTACTTTCTTTCCCTCATATTCACAAACGATCCTAAATCCCACATCATTACAGTCGGAATACCACCAACGGCTTTTGGGCATTTGCGGATCGGTAATCAGCCAGGCTTTCGATTTCGTTGCCTCTCTCGCGGCGCTGCGTATATCGGCAGCATCACTTTTAAAAGAACCACCGCGGATCACATGCTCTTTCCCTTCCGTAGGACCTTTAGGGTCTTTGATTTCACCACTGGAGGGATACGATTTATACGTGTTTTCACTGTAAAAATCAGAGCAGAATTCTTTGACGTTACCGGACATATTTATCAATCCAAATGGATTTGGCTTAACATCCTTTGGTAAACCGCTTTTTTTATGGCTATTCATTTTATAAATAGCGTATGAGTTAATATTCGTTGTATCTGCACCGAATATCCTGTTTAATAGTGATTTTTCAGAATAATCGGACGGTTCTCCATTAAAGAAATAAGGACTTTCCTGCCCGCCGCGACAGGCATATTCCCATTCTGCTTCCGTTGGCAGGCGGTATTTCTTTCCGGTTTTTTGGGACAGCCATTGACAATAGGTTAAAGCGCCGAAAAAGTTCATGGTAATCGCCGGACGAGAGCCTCTTCCCCATCCCTGATCGGGATTGCCATAAGGCGGAGTAGGTCCTGTTATTGCGTCAACTTCCGGATGACTTTTTAAAATACCAAGCTGATCCTCGGTTCTTCCTTCTCCGGCAGTCTCTTTATAAAAAGCAAGATATTCATCCCAATTCACCTCAATCCTACCCATCCAAAAAGGGCTGATTTTTATGTTCCGTTGTGGATGTTCATCTTTTCTAATGTATTCCTCATCCTCAAGACTCCCTATCATGTAAGAGCCGCCGGGAATTGCAACCATATCAAACTGAATATAAGTTCCCGGTATTTTTTCCGCAAAGTTTTTGAAAGAATCCACAATAGCAGCTTCCGTAAAAACCTCTTTCGAAGTAACCTCGGCAGCTATTTCAATCTTCTCAGGTTCTTTATGATAATGACCGGTATGCAGATGACAATTAATACAACGCAGCATGTCCTTATTTTGAGAATAATAAAGATGCGCTTTTTCTCCCTCTTTAGATAAAATTCTTTGGAATAGATTCTGATGGCAGTGCACACAAGATGCTTTAAAAACATGTTTTTGGGCATATTCCCTTGTCGATTTTTCAACCCAGTCTATTTTGGAAATATCTTTAAAAAAATAGCTGTAAACATCCTTAATACCGGCGCTAAATTTTTCACTGTAATACTTTATCCCTGATGGAGGAAGATGACACTGCGTACAACCGACAACGACCCCACTTTTATTATCGTAATGCTTACCCAGTTTCCATGATTTTGTAACATGCGGATGAACATGGCATGATTCGCAATAGGAATTGGTAGATGTATATTCCATCGTTTTGTAAAAAGTAATTGAAGACACTATTCCCAAAAAGAATACGAAACTATATAGATATCTTTTTTTTACCTTCATTTAACAAAAACCTTGAGATTAATAAACGCTTTTATTACCAAACCAACAATTCGTATTAGATATTTTGTAGAAAATAAGATATCTCTCAAATTTGTCATTCCTGTTATGTTTTTAGCTGGAATCTAAAATTTATTTATTCCAATTATGAGGATTTATCTATAATTTTCAATATTTAGATTCCTGTTTGCGCAGGAATGCCAATTTTGACGGTTTTCTGCAATACTTACCATTAGTCTATCATTTTTCCAAAGCAAAATCTTCAATAAATCATAGTCCTTAATAGTGAATTCCTTGTTTTTTCTTCTGGTTTGACCAGGTTAGGATACAATATGAAAACCATAAAAACTAAGCTTAATTTAGCGGCTCAATATAAATAACTTTAAAGTCAATGGGTGCACCTTCACTCTGAAAACATATTTTCCCGGCATTTACGGATGTTTCGCTGCCTTTGTTTTGCAGAACATCATTCACATAAAGAGTAATTGTATTATCCGTACAAATTATTTTATAAGTATTCCATTCACCTAATGGCTTTTCACTACTCTCCGCCATTTTTACAACTCTCCGGGAAGATTTGTCCGTATGTTCTTTTATTTCCGGGCCATCAATAAGCCAGAAATCACCGGCACTTCCCGAATGAAGTTGAGCTTCAATTGATTTCGGCCAAACTTTATCCTCTCCGCTCATGTGCAATAAAACACCGCTGTTTCCCGCTTCACCCGGCCAGCGCCAGACAACAGTAAGTTTATAATTGCTATAATTATTTACTGTACGAATATACCCACTCGGTTTGCCACTGCACTTCAGCAATCCGTTTTCAACGGTCCAAACCGTATCAGGGTTAACAGTTTCATCGGGAACAAACTTTTTCCAACCATTGAAATCCTTACCATTCCACAATTCAATTTTTTCAGAGGGTGTAATAGTATTAACCGTTTGTATACTTTGCTCTTCCGCTTTAGACTCTGATTTTTCCTTAGAGCAAGAAAGTAAAAAACTAAAAATGAGCATAAAGCTGATTAACATAAACTTTGAAAACATAACTACCTCCCATTTTGTAATTTATTAAAAATTATCGGATTTTCTATAGGCCTCAATGACCGCCAGCTCTCCTTCTTTTCCGGGACGACTATTACCATGTTCCATACCCATGATGCCTTTAAATCCTTTTTCATGAATATGTTTAAAAACGTTTTTATAATTAATTTCACCGGTTGTCGGCTCTTTTCTTCCGGGATTATCACCAATTTGGAAATAAGCGATTTCATCCCAAGCCAAATCCATATTGGGAATAAGATTGCCCTCCGTCACCTGTTGATGATAAAGGTCATCCAGTATTTTACAAGAGGGACTGCCCACCGCTTTACATATCTGATAGGCCTGCGGAATTTTCGTGAGAAATAGTCCGGGATGATTTTTCCATTTGTTTAAAGGCTCAATAACCATAATCAACCCTGTTTTTTCACAAATTTCTGCACAATATTTTAAATTATCAATGACATTGGCCGTCTGATAGTCCCATTCCAAACCGGTTGAATAAACGGCCGGGACGACCGTACACCATTTAGCATTAACCCGCTTTGCCACCTCCGTTGCTTTTTTCATCCGGGTTATCATCCACTCCTTAAAATCAGTATCCTTATGGACGAAAGTTGCCTTTTTAAATTCAGCGTACGCCACGAAGACGCCCATCTCCATTCCTAATTTACTCATGGTAGAGGCGATCTTTTTCTGTAGTTCAACCGGTTTATTCATCATACCATTATCTTCTATGGCCCGGAAACCATGAGCATGCATAAATTTCAATTGATCAATGGGGTCTTTTCCCGCATTATGCTTGAACATACCGAAATGAGGAGCATAATTTAATTTAAATACACCATTGGATTTGGCTTGTCCTGCATATCCATTTGCAGACAGAGCAGAGAGTCCGGCTACTGTCAAGGTTGCTTTTTTTAAAAAATCTC
>JAUVIB010000167.1 GCA_030592985.1 Calditrichaceae bacterium
AGATTAAATAAGCTGGAGTGAGCGCCGGTTTTTATATCCTGTACGCCGTAAACTACACGCTTTAAACGGGCTAATACAGAGGCGCCGGCACACATGGAACAGGGTTCAACGGTAACATATAGCGTTGCATCTCTCAACCATTTATTTTCTATAGTTGCCGTTGCAGAAGTAATGGCAATCATCTCCGCATGAGCTGTGGGATCTCCAAGAAGTTCAACCTGATTATAGCCTCTGCCGATAATATTATTTTGATAAACGACAACCGCGCCAATAGGGACATCGCCATTATCGAAAGCTTTTCGGGCTTCAAAAATCGCCTGTTTCATGAACTGTAGGTATGTATTTTGCAAGGATGATTTCTCAAAAGATGGTATAATAAAAAGTAGCGCGTACGGGGTTCGAACCCGTGTTACCGGCGTGAGAGGCCAGCGTCCTAAACCACTAGACGAACGCGCCATTATTCAGTGAAAGACAAAAATACCCCAAAATAAGGGGTTTGTGTACGCCCGGGAGGATTCGAACCCCCAACCTCTTGGTCCGTAGCCAAACGCTCTATCCAATTGAGCTACGGGCGCATAATTTAAAGATCGCTGCTGCGGGACAGGGATTCGAACCCCGGTTACCTGGGCCAGAACCAGGCGTCCTGCCTCTAGACGATCCCGCAATAATTAAAATCAAGTATTTAATTTACCATTTATTTAATTTCAAGTCAAAAAATTATTTTAGCCAAATGGATCAATAAAATCAAACCTGCTTTTTGATGGGTTTTAGATAATAAAAACAAGTGTTTGAAACTAACATCGCTTTGGTTGTCAAAATCCGCATTAATTTCCCAATTCAATGAAGTATTACTTTATAAGAAGCATTTTTCTTGTTTTTGTAAAATTATCTGCATTAATCCTGTAATAATAAATACCTGAGGACAAAGCTGTCCCGCTAAAAGTTATTTTATGTGTGCCACTTTTCATTTTTTTATTAATTAAAACCGCTACTTTTTGACCAATTGAATTATAAACAGTTAAATTAACATCAGATGTTTTGCCAATAGTATATTCAATCGTAGAAACAGGATTGAAAGGATTTGGAAAATTTTGTTTTAGAGAATATACATTTACAATATTATTTTCACTCTCTTTTAATGATGTTAAAGTTTTATAATAGGCAAAAAGTTCAAAAGTTCCATATTGGTATGTATATCCATTATTTTTAATTTCAAATTCACCATTACCAGGATACCAATCCGATCCGGATTTTTGTTCATACGTATAGTGTATTATATTCCCATTGTTATCATAACCATAAGTCGTACGGGTTTCACTATTCCATCGCCAGTCTTTTTGGTAAAAAGTTAATATGTTCCCATTATTGTCATAAGTATAATTGTAATACTTAAAGTTTGCCCATTCGGAATTATTTATACTCCATATCTCAGCTAAATAGGTCATCAGATTACCACTATTATCGTAGGTATAAGTTTCTCGAGCAGCATCTACCCAATCGGAATTCCAATTTTGTCCAAGACAATTTAATACATTGCCATTACTATCATAGGTATAGGTTTGAAGGCTACTTTTCAACCATATCGTATTCTCCTTGTTCCAATATTCTTTTAATTCAGTTATCAGATTATCATTATCATAGGTGTAAGTATAACGATCAGAATTTACCAATGCCTCGCCCATTTCCCTCAAATAGGTTAGTTTATTACCATGACTATCATATGTATACGTTTCACATCCATTATTTATCCATTGTGCTAAGCTTTTATCCCATTTTTCGACTAATCGAATTAACAGGTTTCCCGAAATATCATATTCATAAGTAATTTGTATACTATTTTCTAACATCTCAGAATCAGAATCCCAATATTTTGATAAATAATTTATAATATTTCCTTTATTATCATACGAATAGGTATTTTGCTCAGACGGTCTAAATGTCCCATTATTATTTTCATAGAATTCACCCAAAAACGTTAATATGTTCCCATTTTCATCATAGCTATAGGTATTTCGCCAACCTTTTACTAATTGCCCGTCTTGCATCATAGAGTATTCATATAAATGTGTTAACATATTACCATTGTTATCATAAGTGTAAGTATCACGTTGATATTTCACCCAAATTTCATCATTTTTATCCCATACTTCTTCAATTTCAATTTTCATATTTTCATCATAGGCAGTAGTAGTGCATCTATTGTTGATCCAGTTAGTATCGGCAGAACTTTTAGATACTTCTAAAAATATCAATCTTTTTGCATTATTATCATAAGTTAAAATATGCTTATTCAATTTTTCTGGATAATCCATAGATTTAAAAACGACACTATCTAATAAATCACTTGTTAATTGGATTTTATTTAAAGAGATATATTCGTTCTGATGAAAAAAATTTTGATCCGAAGCATCTTTTAATATTGAAAAATATTTAAAAACTTGTACTCCACTTATCCTATTATCATACATTATATTAATATCTTTTTTACAATTAATAAAACCTTCATGATAGTTTCCTAAATCCTGTTTTAATAAAATTTTTTGTTGCGCTTTAATAAAAATAGGTAGTAAAAGAAAAAAAATAATAAATAAAATAGGGTTAAATTTGGAATAAATTTTCAAGACAGTTTCTCCTTTTATTTTTTCTTCAAATACGTTTTTAAATCACGATAATAATTTTCATGGTATCCAATGGTAATCAGTTCCAGGGTATCTTGTTTTATTCTATAGGAAAGTAAATATTGCCTATCGCTTATCTTATATTTATGGACAAAAATATTCTTCAGATCTCCTTTTTTCCTTTCACCAATCATTGGATTATTCAAGATATTTCTAATTTCGCGATCTAAGGTTTTTTTTTCATTTTTAGGGAATTTTTTTACAGTCCTGTCAAAGAGCGGAGATTGAATTATTCTCATATATATTATTATCCAAATTTATATTCTATTCCCTGTCCATAATCTAATTGTTCTAAACCAATTAATATCTCTTTTAATAGAGTATATGGTATATCGGGATTTTCTTCGGCTATTTTACCGATTTTAGCCCAATATTCAATTTGTCCGGTAAGTGAACGATTTTCAACTTTTGATCGTGTTTTAGCCTCGTTCATTAATTTATTTGATATTCTGACAGCTACTCCCATATATAATCCTTATAAATAATTTAGAGACAATATATTACAATTTGTCGCATTTTGCAACAATTTATCATAGTATATCCGATAAAATCTCTATTTTAGTAATTGGCAGTTGGAAAATAAAAAATCAACATAATTCCTTCACTAAAAATCGTGGTAAATCATATTAAACATCATTTTTTAAACACAAGAAAAAACAAAGTTTATTCCATTCTCTAATTTTAGTGAGTGAATGTACTGGTGGTACACTCCATGTTTTATATAATAGGAATAGGTTATAAATCTAAAATTTTCCTATATTTATCATTAGTGACCGCAATCTGACGAACTTAGGTGAAACTATTGCAATATTCCTTACCAACCTGAAGGATCTTAATATTCGGGACAAATGATGCAAATTTTTATCCGCATAAATCACTCTGCAGATCGAACGTTTATTGCTTTATCGCCTTTCATATCGCTGCGTGTATCAAATTGAACTCTTTGCCCTTCCCGTAATCCTCTACTCTTCAAAACAGGATGTAAATCACTAATATTTACAAAAAGGTCGTCATCATCATCTGTTGTGATAAATCCAAAACCTTTAGCGCCATTCCACATTTTTACAGTACCTTTTTGCATACTACCTCACCAATGTTAAACCACTTTTCCATTGTTAATCTGTCCCTGTATTTATTTAATTACAACTGAGTGGTTTTTCAATGTTTGTCCTTTAGGGAGTCAGGTATCTCCGCTATTAATTATTGTGTCTTCTTAAAATCCCAATTCATATAAAAAAACAATTCATGTTTGGTATAATTTAAAATAGTAATAATTTTACAATGGGAACAAGTAAAATCACGGCAATAATTCTATTAAAAAGATTTTCGTTTACTTTCAGGTGAATATGCCGCCCGACCCACAGTCCTAATAATAAGACAAAAATGAGTATGGCAATCTGGTAGATATTAAATGCTATATGAAATCCATGAATATTGTATAAAATCATACGCCATATGGAACCGAAGAAAAATACAGCAATTAATTGTGTCCTGAAAAATTCTTTATTATAACGCACCTTCATGTAAACGGCGAGAATCGGACCGCTTACTCCAATCAGACCGCCAAAAAAACCGGATATAGTTGCCACGAGAAATTGCCATTTAGATGTTTTTCCTTCTTCTTTTGCATTCCCGCCTTTTTTCTGCAATAATAAAACAATTACAAAAATCAGGAGTCCAAATCCGATAATTTTACCAAGAATAAAATGAGGTATTAAGGACAAACACGATACTCCGATGAATGCACCTAGAAACAATGCAGCGGTAGTTTTTGCAACAAAAGGCCAAAAAATTTTATGGCGTACTGAAATTATTAAAATAAACCCTGCGATTATATCAAAGAGAGCTGTTGTCGGTAATGCTGCTTTAGCGCCAAACAACATTGTAAACAACGGGATAAGTAGAAGGGCTGTTCCAAATCCGGAAAATCCTTTAATAAAGAACGCTATAAAAACACCGATAATTACAATTAATTCCTGAGTACCAAAATCTAACACTAATGGTCCCCGGAAACAATTTTAAGAAGCTTATCCATGGCCTCAATTTCATCAAATCGACTTAAATAACGCCTCATTTTCATAATTTCATTAAGCTCTTCTTCATCAAACAGCAATTCCTCTTTCCTCGTACCCGATTCGTTTACTTTTATTGCCGGAAACAAACGCTTCTCAGCACAAGCTTGAGACAAAACGAGGTCCATATTGCCGGTACCTTTAAATTCCTGAAATATAACCTGATCCATTATACTGCCGGTATCGATAAGTATTGTTGCAATTACAGTAAGAGAACCGCCGTGTTCTATTTTTCTGGCTGCTCCAAAAAACCTCCTGGGAAACTCTAAGGCGTTTGACGCTAATCCACCGCTCATTGTCCTTCTATTATTACCCGCCTCGTTATTATATGCCCTTCCCATTCGTGTCAATGAATCAATTAAAACGACTACATCCTCACCTGCTTCTGCTTTACGGATTGCCGCGCTCATGGTTAACCGTGTAATTTTTAAGTGATTTTTAACAGATTCATCCGCACTTGATGCAAGTACATGGCCATGATCCAAACTTCGCTTGAAATCAGTCACCTCTTCCGGTCGTTCATCGATCAGTAAAATAAAAAGATCACACTCTGAATTATTATGACAAATTCCGCGGGCAATATGTTTTAATATGGTTGTCTTCCCTGCCTTTGGCGGTGAAATTATTAATCCTCTCTGTCCTTTACCTATGGGAGTTAGTTTATCTAAAGTAGCCCCAAGGAGATCTTTTTCATCAAGTTGTAAATAAATTCTTTCATGCGGATTAATGCTTGTTTGACTCTTAAATTCTTTGATTTTCGCATACTCTTTTAATGTCTTGCCGTTAATTTTCTCTATTTCTATTAATTGATCCGCTTTATTCCTAATCTTGCTTTCCTCTACCACTCCTTCAACAAAAGCGCCTTCCCGTAACTTATGAGTTCCTATTAGATTATACGGGACATAAACATCACCCTTTCCCGGCATGAAGTTATTATTTATTGATCTTAAAAATCCCGAATTTTTCGTTAAAAGTTCAAGGTATCCTGATACTTTTTTCAAGCTTTACTCCATATTATTTAAAGGAATTAATTTATTAGTAATTTACCTTTCTCCATCAGCATAAAATTATCTATCATAACCGTCGGATTAGTAATAACACCATCAATGTGTATACCTACATCATACGTTCCACCCATGCCGATATTATTGCCGAAAGCAATATGAATTGTACCCATAACTTTTTCATCTTCAAGAATTTGACCGGTAATCACAGCTTCATGATTGGTTCCGATTCCAAGCTCAGCGATATTCATCGCTTCTTTACCCAACTTTTTTAATTGAGTATATAGCTCCTGAGCCTGATCACTCCCTGAAAATTCAATGGCAAATCCATCTTTAATTTTTACAACGACCGGATTACCTTTTATTTTTCCTATTCCGGCGAGCGAACCATCAATATAGATAACACCTTCACTTTTCCCTTCTTCTGGCATTAAAAATGATTCCCCACTGGGAAGATTACCACCTTGGCCTCTATTTTTAATCAGTCCGGTTGAAGATATGGCTGATATCCCATTAATAGGCAGGGTCAAATTTGTTCCCAATTCGCTTGTGATTACAGCCTTTTTTCCCTGGTCTAATATATTAGATATTTTTATTGTACGTTCAGCTATTGCTTCGTAATCTGCTTTTAAGGTACGAATCATAATATCTTCCGAAATACCGGGCATTGTTGCAACTCTGGTCCCTTCTTTGCAGGCATTTCTCCTGGCATTGGTATGTGTTAGGGATTTACTGGTCGGGCAAACGACAACATCATATTGTTTCATTAGCGCTGCGATAGCTGCAGACGGTTCTTCACCATTAACCATTGCAGGCGGCATTACGGCCAACAAAGCTTCCCTGCTCAATTCTTTTCCTATGGTATACAGAGTTTTACCAATAGTTAATTTGTTGTCATCGGTAATAATAAGTAAACTTTCATCTCTTTTTAAATCAAGGCACGTTGTCAATGCTGTATAGGCCGATTTTTCCAGTGGATTCATATTTTCTCCAAAATAGTTGCTTTATACTATTTATAAATTTAATATAATGTTTTGTTCTTATTAAATATAGGTATTTTCCCGGTATTGAGCTAATCTCGGAAAAGGGTTAAATACTCGCCAGTCAACGACAAACTATAATAATTCAGGGTAGCAATTCAAATCAATGTAATTCCTCGGTGGCTTGGGAATTTGGAACTAATTGACTGTGTCAATTCAGCATCGACAGTCCAAAAACGGAGTTTCTCCAATTCTACCGACGGCATTACTTTAAATTATTTAAAGTGATACAAA
>JAUVIB010000157.1 GCA_030592985.1 Calditrichaceae bacterium
CCTCCATTAATTACCAGAACCGGATCCGTATTAATATTAACAGCAGAAATATTACTTATACCACTCTCTTTGTCATTTTCATCAATTGCGGTTACACGGTACCAATAACTATGAGCATTCTCCACGTTTTTATCCACATATTGTAATTGCGTGACCGGTAGTGTTGTCAGTAGTGCATACATGTTTTTTTCATGTTCACTGCGATAAATTTTAAAAGATTTCAACCCCTCAAAATCGGGATTACTCCATTCCAGTGTAATACCGCCGTTGGCAATTTGAGCTGTTAAACGAAACGGATCGCCTGAAGTATGTGGATTCTTCAAGTCAAAAGGATTGTCAGCTAATGGTTCGGTAGGTTTAGTCCCACAAGAAGCCACCAGCAAGGTCAACACAATTGTTATTATCACAATTATACTTAATTGTTTCATTAAAAAAGCCTTAAAATAACACTGACGTTTATTTATTTAACTAAATTAATCTTTACCGTGCTAACTACTTGATTTTGAATTTGTAAACTCACAAAATAGACCCCGCTTGGCAATAAATTCCCATAGAGATCCCGGCCGTTAAACACGATATTATGATATCCCGGAAACAAGTCACTAATGTCAATCACCGCAACCAGCTGGCCCAAAATATTATAAATTTTCATTAATTTTACCATCCCCAGCGAAGATGAATTAATAAAGAGTCGTATTGTTGTAGTCGGATTGAATGGGTTCGGATAATTTCCCATAATAAATGAGACCGGTACTGTTAGAATTTTCCTATCTTTATCCTCATTAATGCGCGTATATTCTGTCTCATAATCCGCAATATAGGCCGTATAGCGGCAGCGAATACCGTATTTAAGACTTAGGGTGATGACACTGTCTTTAAGAGCCGGAGTTTCTCCGTAGACTTCTATTTCCTGTTCATAACCGTCAATCATTTCCTTCGCCCATAGAGATTCAGGCGATTTATTACCAGCGTTTTCCGTAGAAAAATCAACTTGCCAATCATATTGGGTAGCCCCTTTAGTGCCATCGCCGGAAAGTGTTAGTTGGGTGGAACCCGGAGTACGATATCTCCCGGCAACATAAAAATATGAACCGGCAAAAGTAGTAGGATATTTTTGCGGTATTAATTGTGAAATGTCTTCCTTATCAAAATATAGCTGAGTACTTTTTAATATGGGTTGACTAATTTTATCAAACACCTCCACCATACCATCTTTTAAATTATCATCTTCATTAAAATAGGTAACAAAACCGTAGTTTAGAGCAGATGTCATTTCGAGTTTTTGACGGTCAATATTATCTCCGATACCAACACAAAATATTCCTGTTTGATAAGTATTATTCCCGGATATTTGCCGTGGGTCAAGTGGTGAACGACCATCTGTAAATACTAAAATGGAATTACTATTATCATTATTTGTAAATTGCTGCATGGATGCCTGAATTCCATAATCCAATCGGCTTCCGTATTGGCCGGATACACCGGTTAAAAAATCTTTTGCACTATTAATATTATTTGAAGTCGCCGGAATAAGAGTTGTCTGCCATTTTGATACCAGGGAATTGAACAGTATAATATTGAAATAATCATTTTCGCTTAGCATATCTAAGGATTGAGAAATTGCCGCTTTGCTTTGTTCTAATTTATAACCGACCATCGCACTAGAGTTTCCCAATAAAAAGACGATACTCTTCGTAAATACATCTGTAGAAAAAGCTTGATTCTCAGGACGAACAAATAAAGTAAAATGTCCGTCAGTCGTATCATTATTTATGGAATATAAATCAACATCAAGTATCTCGTCATCCACCTGAAAATTAAAAACAAGATTCGTGGCGAGATAAGCCTTTTGCTTACGTATCCTTAATTTAATGTGATTTACTTCATTCTGGAGCGTTTGAAATTGGGGGAAAGCCGGTATATCGAATTGTGTAATATTTCGCTTGGTATGAACATCAAAATTAATTTCCAAATGATCAATGGGATGTTTTTCAAAATCCTTTGTATCCAACGGATATTTATAGGTACATTTACCTCTGTGATAGCTAAGAAGACTTATATAATGCAATTCAACTTTTTGAATAGCTCCCGGAGCTATTCGTTTTAATTTTATTTTTATACCGTTTCGTCCAATATATTTATTGACTAAAGCAGCTACTCCTCCGTCGCCTGTTCCCGGATTGGGAGATTGTTGTTGTACTTTTAATATGGCGCGAAAAGTGGTGTCATTTCTGGTATAAAGCAATAAAGTTGAGCGTGCATCCGGAGGTAGTGGAAATGAAAAAACGGCGTCAATGGTAGTATTACCTTCATTTATAAACTCTTGATAAACAATAGTTTCAGCAGTTAATCCATTGATATTCACTGATACTTCGGTAACTTTTTTTCTAAGGAAATCCGCAGGATAAGCGCTTGAATCCGAAGGCATTAACAAGCCATCCGCAAAAATTGCAGATAAAGGGAATAATATAAAAATATAAATTATTAATGTATTGGTTCTCATCACGATAATCCTTTTTATTTTGTATAAATTATTTTTTGAATTGGAAGAACAGTTTTTATCCCTTTATTATTAAAAATAGTTTGAATAAAATATACACCATTTCCTACAGATTTTCCTATGTTATTCTTTGCATCCCAGGTAGTATGAATTGATTCCTGCCCGGAATCAAATGAAAATTGCCTAACATTTTGTCCGAGAATATTAAAAATATTTACTTCACATTCTAATACCATTGGATTCTCTATATCAATATTAATAGAAGGATTAAAAGGATTCGGGTAACAACTTATTTGTGGTGAATCAATAGCTATCAATTTCTTTGTTTGTGGCGGTGTGAATTCAACAATGTCGCTGCCGCCCAATCCCGCGTAATGAATCTCAAGTTTAATTTCATGGGAAGCACCTTGCGCAGCGCTTGAGATATACGATGCTGCATAGGAACCACTTGCCGACATTCTTGAAATATCTAAAAGGATATCTTGAAAATTACCGGTAATATCATAAAATTCACCGCCGGTTGGAATAACGATGGGATCATAAAAAGAAGTTTGTTCTTTTTTTGTTCCTATACAATCTGTCACGATGGCTTTGGCCAGCATTTTATTCACTACATCATTAACAGAAAATTGTGTAAATGAATTATTTATGTGATAACTGGCATCGGTGATCCATATTATTATTCTTTTTGCAGAGGGTCTGAAATCAAACTGTGTTGCTTCTACAAGTGCATCAAGTGAGTTCTCCGGATAATCTCCGCCGCCATGTGCATATTGTGGATTAACATATTGCTGGAATTCTTGAACATTAGAAGTAAAGTCATAAATGTTCTCTACTCTATCTAAAAAAGTAACCATACCTAATCGGAAATCAATGCCTTTGTAACTCAGGCTATCAGTAAACTCTACAATATTATTTTTAACACCATTTATCTCATCAGACATACTACCCGTCACATCCAAAACAAAAATAATATCAGCTTGATTAACCCCATTGCTCGTATCTTTCTCAATTGTAAAATCCTGAATACGGATTTGATCTTCATAAAGAAAGATGTTTCTCTCCTCCAGGCCGTTTAACAACTTTTCGGTTGATTCTTCCCTGGCATTAAATGTGAGATTGATTTTGGGAAATTTATCGGAATATATTGTATCAATTTCAACGATTAGTCCTGCATTTGAAAAAGGTGCGGCCGGGATATAAATATTCCTGTATAATTGATCTATATACTGTCCACTACTTACAGCGTTTAATGAAATATTTATTATTTTATCTTCATAAATTTCAGGAATTTTAACAAATGCATTTTTAAAAATTGTCTCGCCCGGATTGATGGAAAAAGAATCCGCTGAAACCCAATTATTAATTACTTCACCGCCGTCTATTTGCAATTTTATATTTTGAAAAGACACAGAAGCTGAATTAGTCACATCCACAAGAGAAGTTACTGAAGATGGAAAAAGTAAACTATTTTCTATTGACAGAAAATGAGGAATATCCGCGCGTAAGAACAAGCCATTTGGGAAATTGGGAGATAAAAGCGTTAAGTCCAGAGAAAAAGTAATTTTCTGCGATGGCATAACTTGTTTTTCATCCCAATTCATTTTTATTGCCAGATCATACAGTTGGTTCAGTAAAACTTCCTGATTATTATGAAGATCAATCCAATTTCCCATATGGAGCTTATTAGGTAAGTCTGATTCAAATGATAATTGTAATCCAATCCCTTGTGGAGAAAATTCACGTTCCCAGATATTTAGATTTTCAGGAATTGACGATTCAATTAAGGTGGTATTACTAATTGGTGAGCCATTCATGAAGCAATACCCGTCACCCCATTTTCCGAGCGCCGGATCAAGCATCATCCCAAGTCCAATAGTATGTATTATTGTATCCAGATTAGTTATTGAGCATTCGATATGGATTTTATCACCCTCATTATTTTGGATCATATCAAATTGTAACTCAATCGTAGAACTGTTATTGGAAATTAATCGAAGCGTATCTCCAAGTACAGATAGCTGCCGTGTTTGATTGTAAAAATAGAGTTCAGGGTGTTGAATGTTTCCATCCAGCATAAAGAATGGATAAGATGTCATTGCATAGGGATGGCCAAAAGCTAACTGACAATTATCATCAAGATTACTCGGTGAAACTCCATTGATCGTACCAATTGTAAAATAGCCGTTTGATAATAGTGTAAATTCGGTCATGTTATTCTTTAATATCGCAGAAGTAGTATTTCTTCCGGCAGACTTTAATAACGAAAGATCCTGGTTTTTGTCAAAATCAAGGTCATATTTTGTCTTATCATAAGGCCATACATTTGTAACGAGCAGTAATAAAAATAGAATTATTGTATATTTTTGCATATCAGAACCTCCGGCTTTTTAAAATAAACCAATTTATACATAAGTAGTTGAATTCACAATCAGCGTTATCAAATTAGTGCAAAGCACACATACCAGCGTATAGAGAAGATAATCACAAAGGGTAAAAAAATCCAATTTTATTTGGCAAATATTGTTATAGAGCAGTATAATAAAAAGTTTTAAAAAATTTTGACGTTTACTGTATATTAAACTAAATATTTTACAAATACTTTGATTTCAGTCACATGGTTTTAATAATTTTTAAATAAATTACACAATAAATGATCATTTATTCAATCCCGGCCCAGTCGCCATAACCGGCGATATATATCACCTTCTTTTCATTATTAAAGTCAATGCTTACAGTGGCCGTTCTCTCATCGCTTCCCCAATGTGTGATGGTAGGCGTAAAAGGAGTTTCCTGCTCATATCCTTCCTGCTCATGAAGCATAATTTCATTACCGTTACCATCGTCAACTCCTAAGCGGTAAACACTATAATGCAGATTGGGAATTTCTAAAGTAAAAAATCGATGTTCACCTGCAGCAACCTTTTCCCCATCCTTTAATATATTATCACTCCATACACTATCAGGAATACTGCTATTATTATCGGATTTACCCATTGCCATAAGTTGGATAACGGTTATCGTATGTGTTGAAGTTGAATCATTAATAAATTTAACATAGAGCGTTTCCGGTTCATCCTCTTTCGTACCAGTCAGTTGATCGCAACCCGATAAGACAACTAAAAATATCATAAATATTAACAAAAACTTGATAAATAAATTATTTACTACTCTCAATAAATCACTTCTTTTCATAATCACCTCACCATTTCTTTAAGATTTATCCGCCTAAATTTCCTTCACAAAATCGATCTTTACGCGGATTTTCGTTGATTATTATTTTAAACTCAATCATAGTTAACTTTTTATATGGAATCTTGTTCCCAAAAATTACCATATTTATTTTTCATAGCACTTAAATACTCATTACCCTTTTTCTCCTCTATAAATAACAGCAATACCGTTCAATAATTTCCAATAATGAACATCACTAAATCCGGTCTCTTCCATTAATTCGATAAATGTTTCAATTGATGGAAAATTACCCACAGACTCCGGAAGATAGCGATAGGCTTCCGGATCTTTGCTTATCATCTTACCGATAAAGGGAAGAATAACATTAAAATAGAAAAGATATATTTTTTTAAATATTAGAGAAGTCGGCGTTGAAAATTCCAGAATTACCACTTTTCCCCGCGGCATTAAAATTCTATTCATTTCTCGTAAGGCATCGCTAATTATTCCCATATTACGTATCCCGAAGGCAATGGTAACGCCATTCATACAATTATTCTTAAGCGGCAGCTGTTCACCATCCGCATTTAAGAATGAAATACGGCTTCCCTGATATTTCAAATGAATTTTATTAGAACCCAATTTCAGCATTTCCAGAGCGATATCAGCGCCAATAACCGTACACGATACCCTTTTACTTGTTTCGATAGCAAAATCCCCGGTACCGCAGGCTAAATCTAAAATTGCATCTCCTTCCTGAGGATCAAGTTTTGTTATTGCTTTTTTGCGCCAGTAGATATCGATACCACCACTTAACAGATGATTCAGCAAATCATAGCGATGTGCAATACCGTTAAACATATTCTTTACATATTTTTTACGCTCAATCCCGCTAACCGACGCCATTTTTTTCACCTTATCTCTATTCACGTGATTATCATTCAATTTCTTCTCCATCCACTCACACCATTTTCTGTGCTAATCGTTTAAAATATTCCCTTGATATCTTTATGCTTTTTTTAACCGGTTTCTGCGGCCAGGCAAAAACATAGTCAGGAATCATATATGCTGTTAGTTTATCCTGCAATAAATCTTTTAACTGATGCACATCAAGGTGCTTTCCCGCTTTCATTTGCAGAAATGCCGCCGGACGAAAACCGAACTTATGATTTTTCACTGGAACGACAATTACTTTTAGCACATCGGATAATTCTTTAATTTTATTTTCAATAAATTCCGGATATATATTTTCCCCACCGGAAAAAAACATGTTATCCTTTCTACCCTTAATACACAGATATCCCTTTTCATCAATCCTTCCCAAGTCACCGCTGGCAAACCAACCGTCTCCATCACGAATTTCAATTATTTCACCGTTATTCAGATACCCTAAACAGAGCGTATTTCCTTTTAGTAGAATTTCACCCTCCTTATTTATTTTTAATTTCCTATATTTTAATAATTTTCCTGATGTTTTTAACTCTTTCACAGAAGCCGCCACGGATGTTGTGGTAACCTGGGAACTCATTTCCGTACATCCATATGTACTGAATATATTCCATCCTTTATTATGGGCGTCTCCAAACAATCCCGGTGAAATGGCGCTGCCGCCCACC
>JAUVIB010000007.1 GCA_030592985.1 Calditrichaceae bacterium
ATTACTCATCGTAATTTCGAAACGAATCGTGTAGATTTAGATGTGATATATCAACTAATTCTAGGTATGGAAAAACAATTATGGCTAAAAGATGTTTGATAGTTTCCTATTATTTTCCCCCAACCGGCGGTGCCGGTGTTCAGCGGATTGTAAAACTGATTAAATATGCATCCCGAAAGGAATGGCATTTTACCATAATTACCGCAGATGAATCGAGTGGTTTTCAGTCTCAAGATGGTTCATTATTAGTTGAAATCCCCGAGATTGTTCATGTTATTCGACTAAAATCCACTTTGCCTATACAAAGATTATCTATTCTAAACAAAACAACAATTTTTAAGAAATCAGCTTATTGGAAACGGTGGCTTGGTGCTTTTTTTCAGATTCCGGATTCCAGAAAATCGTGGACTAATGTTGCAAAGAATGCTGTGATTGAAGCGCTCGAAAAAAATGATTATGATTGCGTTATGATAACATCTCCGCCCTATTCCTTATCCCTACTTGCCTTAGAGCTGCAAACTCAGCTGTCTATTCCTGTTATCTTAGATATGCGTGATCCCTGGTCGAATCATCCTTATAAACTTAATCCGAGCTTTGTACATCGTTGGTTAAATAAGTCTTTAGAGACAAAAACTTTGTTACGGATTTCCAATGGAACCCATGTTTCTGAGTTTGTAATACATGATTATAGTGTAAAAATAAAAGGGTTTGATAGAAATAATTGGACTGTAATAGCCAACGGTTATGATGAAGAAGATTTCTCGGGGTTGGGCCGTATAAAAACTTTTGAAGACGGCGTTTTTCATATTGCTTTCTCGGGAACTATTCATGCTGATATTAATAGTCCGAAATATCTTTTTAGAGCAATTAGATATTTACGAAAGAGGAATCCTGTTTTAGCGCAGAAAATACGGTTTCATCATATCGGCAATAGTGCTCTTTCTATTGCGCAGTTGGCAAAAAAATATAATATGGAGAACCAGGTCAAACTATGGGGCTATAAAGCACATAAAACGACATTAGATGTACTTAACAGTATGGATGCTTTTTTTCAGATTCATCATCCAAAATATAAAGGCAGTAAATACATTATTGGAGGTAAAATGTATGAATATCTACGTTTTAAAAAACCAATTCTTGCTGTTGTCCCACAATACAGTGAAGTTGCAGCTATAATAAATGAGACAAATTCCGGCGAAGTTGTAACTAGCGTTATACCACAGGAGATCGCTTCCGCTTTAATTAAAATAATCGACAGGCAGAATGATTATACTTTCATAAATATTGAAAAATATAGTAGAGAACGCCAGACCGATGAATTTATTTCTATTTTTGAAAAGGCAATTTTAAGTGAAAAAACTATGTGTTAATCTGCTCGATAATAAGAATCAAGTTGTTTAATAGACCAGTAAATCAGGCCAAGCGAAAGAATCAGCAAGATGGGCGATACGTGACCCTGCCATGTATACCACTCCATTTTTTCTTCAAGGTTAAAATTAATAAACAAAAGAGCAATCAGATTGTTGATTCCGTGGGCAATCATTGAAGGGATAACCGAATCTGTTCTCCAGGCCAGATAGCCAAAAACCATACCAAGAACAAAAAACTGGATAGCCCACCATGGATTTGTGTGGATAAATGTCCAGGTAATTGCCGATAAAAGAACCGCGCGGGTAACATCGCCTTTTTGTTCTAATGAGGTTTGAAGAAACCCCCGAATCAGGCCTTCTTCGGCTACCGCCGCTATAAGGACAACTCCCATAAACAGGAGGACAAAATCAGTGGTATTGTCAACTTTCATGGAATCATTGATTTGTTCTATAAGCCATTCAGGCATGGGAATGATTAAATCTAATAATCGGCTCAATTCATCACTAAGAATGCTTAGAGAGAAGGCGATAAACAGACTTAAGATAACTACATGAAACGGGACTTTTTTAAAACGGAATAGATGGTACAAATTATATTGTTTTTTATAAGCATAGACAAGCGGAATCAGCAGGTAAAAGGAGCCGGCAAAAATAAAAAAAAGGTAAATACTTTTTGTGTTATTTCCTGGCTGGAGAGAAGACTCAAACAAACTACTGAAGATCAATGCCAAAATAAAAATACCAAAATAGATTCCTAAAATTACAATCAGGCTTTCAACCGGTTCCGGATATTTTTTATTTTCCATTTGAGATTCCTCTGTAAGGTTAGCAATTTGACCAATGGTAGAAAAAAATTGATGCTGCAGCGCTTAAATTTAAAGATTCACCTTTTCCCTGTTTATGAATTGTTAGTTTGAAATCAGCACGATTATATATCTCATTGCTAATTCCGTGAGCTTCAGATCCAAAAGCCAGAATAGTTTTTCCTTTAGGCTTGAAGCTTTTAATGGAATGTCCTTCTTTTAAAAGGGTTACACATAATAAATAATCGTTTTTTGATAAAAAGCTACTTAATTGTGAATAAGATATATTTTCATAAATAGTAGCTAATGTCGTGTAGCCAACGCCGGCTCTTACTACCTTTGGATGGAAAGGGTCAATAGAATTTGGGCTAAGAAAGATTGTATCTATTCCAAACCAAAGTGCGCTGCGGATAATGGTTCCCATATTCCCCGGATCGTTTATGCGGTCTAAATAAACAATTGTTTTTGCTTTTGGAACGTCGGTTTTAATATGGGGTTTTTTTTGAGGAAGAATTAAGGCGATACCCTGAGGTGTTTTTTCATCGGATATTCGTTTAAACTGTTCTTCCGTAAGAATAAGTATTTCTGTGTTATTAGTTATATTTAACGTATCGAGGAGATGAATATTATCTTCCCGAATGAGCAGCTGATAAGCGGTGTTTTCTGTTTCTAAGCAGGTTTCAACAGTATTATATCCACTTGCAGCAAATAATCCGAATTCATCACGGTATTTCTTTTGTCTTAACTTTATGACCATTTGCAGTTGTTTATTGGTTACTTTTTTCATTTATACTATTCTGAATTAGATTTAAGAAAAGAAATTAACTGTTCATAAGGAACTGAGATTTGTTCATTTTTATCCATAAATTTTAGTGAAAAATTTTTATTTTTCAGTTCATCATCTCCCAAAATTAAAACAAAACGTGTCTTTTGGCGGTGTGCTTCACGCATTTGAGCCTTTATGCTTCGTTTTAGGTAATCCATATCTGTACGGAATCCTGCGTTACGAAGTTTATACAGCCATTCGGTAATGATCTGTTGTGCAGCTTCACCCACAGGAATTAAAAATACCTGTAGACGTTCCTCTTCAGAAAGCAATAATCCCTGCTTTTCCATCACCATCAAAAGGCGTTCAATCCCTGATGCAAAGCCTACTGCAGCTGTAGGTTGTCCGCCAAGCTCTTCGGCTAATAAATCGTAGCGCCCTCCGCCGCAGATAGCATTTTGAGAACCTAAATCCATACTTGTAATTTCAAAAACAGTACGGGTGTAATAGTCCAGTCCTCTGACGAGGTTATTGTCTAACTCATATTTAATGTTAAGTTGATCCAATAAAATCTGCAATTGAGTATAATGTATTTTGCAATCATCACATAAATGGGCAGATATCTTTGGAGCATCTTTGTTAAGAGTCTTGCAGGTTTCATTTTTACAATCAAGGATGCGCATTGGGTTTTCATCAAACCGTTTTTGGCAATCAGAACAATATTTAGCAAGATTTGGCTGTATATACTCCTGTAATGTTTTTTTGTATGGAATACGGCAAATTGGATCTCCTACAGAATTAATTTTCAAGGTTAAATTCTTTAAGCCCAATGATGAATAAATTGATAAAGCTAAGTTTATTATTTCGGCATCAATAGTCGGATTGGGTGATCCTAAAGCTTCTGCTCCAAACTGATGGAACTGCCGCAGACGTCCGGCCTGTGGATTTTCCTGACGAAAAAGAGGTGAAATATAATATAATTTATTTAAAGACTGCTGTGCATACAGCTTGTTTTCCAGATAGGCCCGGATAATCGGCGCCGTCATTTCGGGTTTAAGAGTCAGACTTTTCCCTCCACGATCTGTAAAAGAGTACATTTCTTTGGAAACGATATCCGTTAGCTGCCCGATACCTCTGGCAAACAGACTGGTTTTTTCAAATATGGGTGTACGCATATAGTTATAATTGTAAACCTGCATTAATTGATGGATTTCATTCTCTACTTTAATCCACTTCAATCCGTCTTCGGGTAAAACATCATGGGTACCTTTAAGGCGTCTGTATTGTGTCATATAATAAGATCTTTCTCTAAATGAAGTTAATAAGAAACTTTAATAAGTAGTAATTATGTTAAGTTAAAAAAAATATCCCCAAAAAAAAAGAATATAAAATGGTGAGTAGGAAAATAGATTTAAATTGTTAGTGCTGGTCCGGAATAGGAATCCCTTTTAGATAATCAATAGGTATTGATATAAAAACACCGTTTCCCGGATCATCGAGATTGCCGATGATCTGTTCAATTGCCTTTTCCATAGGTTTTAATTTTCTTTCATGAATAACGGTTAGAATCGTTTTATTTCCCGGCCTTGTATCATGTAATAAATTCTGGAAGCCGGCAAAAATGGGGATGTCGTGCGCCAAAATTCTACCCATACCTACGCTGTCTAAAATGGTGGCTCCGGTAATGCCAAGCTCAATGAAAGCTTCAAGTATCTCATCGAGATGTTCTTCTTTATTTAATATAAACAAAATTAATTTCATAAAGGATATCGTTGATGACAGGTACAATATTTACAGGTAAAAATAAGTCGACAATATTGTTGACTTATTCGATGTCAAAATAATAGCTTTCTTCTTCCTTGATTAGTTCAAGAATTTTAGAAGGCGATTTTGTGCTAAAAAGATTCTCACGCAGTTCATCATTACTAAGAAGGCGGGAAATCCGACTAAGTAGCTTTATATGCATACCGGGGTTATTTTCCGGGCCGACTAAAAGAAAAACCAGTTTCACCTTTTTTTTGTCTATGGAAGAAAAATTAATTTTTTTATTTAAAATCCCAATTGCAACAGCAAAATTTGGACATGAGCTGTCTTTACAATGAGGAATGGCAATTTCATTACCAACACCTGTTGTCATAATTTTTTCACGTTCCAATATGGCATTGAAAGTCTGCTCTGCGTCATTTAAAATACCGTCGGCATCAAATAACTTAACCAATTCGTTGATAGTCTCATCACGATCACTTGTCGAAATAGTTGTGCTAATATATTCTTCTTTTAAAAAATCTGATAACTGCATAAATCCTCCATAAAATAATTAATATAATTTATATAATTCTCTTAAGAATGACAAGCCTAAAATTATTATTTATCAAAATTAAAATATTTTTTCATATAAATTGACAAGAATAGAACAAATCGATAAATTCAAGTCATGTTTTGGAGGAATTATGAAACTTAGTGAACATGTAACAAAAAACCATATCATTGTAAACCTTAAGGGCAGTTCAAAAGTACAGGTAATGGAAGAATTGCTCGATTGTTTACTGAATGATGAAAATTTAGTGGACAGAAACCTCTCTTTGCAGGATATTTTGGCCAGGGAGGGTTATTTAAGTACCGGCCTTGAAAACGGAATTGCTATCCCTCATGCTAAAACAGATGGAGTAAAGCAATTGATTATATCTTTTGGAATAAAAAAAGATGGTGTGGATTTTGAATCATTAGATGGTAAACCCGGCCAATTCATCTTCCTTGTTTTATCACCGCGGGATACTGCCGGACCGCATATTCAGGCTTTAGCTGCCATTTCGCGAAACTTAAAGGATGCGAATATAAGAAAGGCATTACTGGAAGCCGGAAGTGTCGAAGATGTCGACCAAATTATAAATCAATTTTCATCATAAATATATAAAATCCATGAAATTTGATTCTCTTCTCAACGAACTCGAAAATGAGATTACTCAGATTCGAGGCTATTATCCAGTAGAAACTTTTTATGATCCCATTCATTATGTGTTAGGGTTAAAGGGTAAAAGAATCCGTCCTCTATTGGTAGTCCTTTCTTCTATGACCTTAAACGGCAGGAAAGAGGATGCCTTTAATGTTGCAGCGGCTGTAGAATTATTGCATAATTTTACATTAGTACATGACGATATCATGGATAGGGATGATACACGAAGAGGTAAATTAACCGTTCATAAGAAATGGAATATTAACACAGCCATTCTTGCCGGTGATGGACTTATGGGATTTGCGTTTCAAAAATTATTAGAATCACCAATTGGCCCAATCCGGAAAATGGCTAAACGTTTCACCGAGTCGATGATTATTATCTGCGAAGGACAGGGACTGGATAAGGAATTTGAAAACAAGCAGATTGTTCCGCTTGACGCCTATCTCGATATGATCTATCGGAAAACAGCGTCATTAATTGAACTTTCATGTGAATTAGGCGGGTTAGTCGCCGGTGGGCGAGCTCGTCAGGTAAAACTCCTTCGTCAATTCGGTCTTTCCCTGGGGATGGCTTTTCAGATTCAGGATGACCTCCTTGATATAATGGCTGAGGAAGAAACTCTTGGAAAAAATATTGGCAGCGACCTGTTAATGCATAAACAGACAATACTGACAATATTATTATCTGAGAAATACAAGGGTCCTGATATTTTTAAAATGGAATTAATGGAGTTTAAGAAAGCATTGAATGATAACGGTATTTTACAGTCAGTGCGGGAAATTTATTTAGGACATTTTATCAAAGCTATGGATTGTTTGGAGCAACTTCCTAAAAATGATGGAAGAGAAGGGTTGAAAGATTTGTGTAAAATGATAAAAAATCGCGAGAAATGAAATATTCACTTTTTATCATAAGCACATTGCTATTGTTTCTTTATTCCTGTTCATCGGCTTACCGCTATGATAGGTCATTGAATAATAATAAAGTTGATGTTCTTAATATTGTCTCCCGCAAATGGTTAGACACACCGTATCAATATGGCGGTATAAGCCGAAATGGAATCGATTGTTCAGGATTGGCTCAAAAGATATATTTGGAAGTATATCACCATAAATTACCGCGAACATCTCAGGAAATGTATAAGCAGGGGACACTCGTACGTTTTAGCTGGATTAAGCCCGGTGATTTGGTTTTTTTTAGGAAAAACCGGGGGTCGAGTCTGGACCATGTTGGTGTTTATCTTGGAAATCAACAATTTATTCATGCAACAAACCAGCGGGGAGTTATCATTTCAGAGCTTAATTCTTCCTATTATAAAAGTCGAATTGTGGGAATACGACGCTATTTACAATGATTACTCCAATAGTCAATTAGACTTAAAATAGCCGTCCGAACCGTGTAAGGAAGTTGAGCAATCTGTCCATGCAAGTCCTCCGGCGTATTGTATCTGTTTATATTCTCACTAACCAGCAGGTTTTCTTCAATAATATCATAGGTTTTTTCCCCGGTTAGAATATATTCCATCGTTGTTTGACCGAGCGTTGCAATCTTAAACAATATTTCGGCCGGTGGTATACGCTGTTTCAGATATTTACTAACACCGGACTGACTAATATCCAAGGCCACTGCAAATTGTTTCTGGCTCATGCCTCTATTCTTACGGATTCTATTGATGCGTTCACAAATTAGCGGCATTTTATCGATTGTATTTTTGGGTAAATATTGCATTTTATATATTCCAATCGTAAATTGTTATGACAATTGGAATATATGGATAATTTTCTAAAAATGCAAGAAGATGAATTATATCAATATTGGCATTATTATGCTCTTAGCGGTCAGGAAGTTAAATTAGATGATAATCACTGTCTACGCATACTATCTGAAGGTGAAAGTAACCGGCAACGAGGGCCTGATATCCAATTTGCTAAGTTTAATCTGGATGGTATTGTTTACCAGGGAGACGTGGAATTTCATATTTCGAACTCTGATTGGTATCGGCATAGTCACCATCTTGACCGAATTTATACCAATGTACTGCTTCATTTGGTGGCCGGAGGAACTCAACAATCCGTTAAACATGAATTAAGCGGCTGTAGGATTCCTACATTTATTCTGCCAAAGCCCTGTAAATTTTACTTCCGCACTCATCCGGCACAGAGTTGTCATATATCCCAGATAAATAATAGTGAAACGAAAAATGCATTAAGCACTATGGCCTTGAAACGGTTAGAATTTAAAGTCCTCCGTTGCCGTTCATCTCTTGAATACCAGCAGCTGGAATCAGTGTTTTATAAATTATTCTTTTCTGCTTTGGGGTTTCCAAACAATAAATCTCCATTTCAAATGTTATCACAAAAAATTGAAATGTCTTTCATTCAACAATTGCTTTCAAATCGTTGGTATGAGCCGTCCACTTTATTAGCATTGTATTTTGGACAGAGTGGGTTTTTACCTGTAAAAAATCCCGATGTTACATGTGATTTTTTTGAAAAAGAGTATAAAAAATATTATCCATATTTAAGCGCTGCTCCCTTGGCAACAGAGAATTGGAATTTACATCTTGTTCGTGCACACAATCATCCACATTTCCGTTTAGCGGCCTGGGTTTATACCTTCTATTATTACTATCCGCAGTCCTTATTTATGATAATTATAAAAATTTTTAGCGAGCGTCCATCTTTTCCAGTATTAAAAACTCAATTACTGGAATTGTTTCACATTAAAGTAAATGGTTATTGGAAAGATCATTATGCGTTAAACAAACAGCGCAGATATATCCAAAACAAGTATTATTGGGGAAACTTACGTATCATTGAAATAATCCTTAATGTCATATTGCCATTGATGATAGCTCAAGCCGAATTGCGCGGGAGCCATGGTTTTAGTGAATATATAAGAAGATTTTTTCTGTGGATTCCAGCCGGTATATCGTACAATAAAATTCGCAGAAATATGCCATGGTATATTGAATATAAATCTCTATTGCCTGAACCTGCCCTGTTTCAGGCCTATCTATATCTGGATGAAAACTATTGCCAGAAATATCGCTGCACAGAGTGCCCGCTTAACAGAGTTCAAGTTAATCATAACGGCATTTAATTAGTAGTAGGTGATAAAGAGTGGAATTTGGGTAAGTAACTATTTTTTTACAATACATTTAAAAAGATTGACATCATGTTTAATAATTATTTAAATTGTTGTTATTCTTACTTAAAGATATCGAATTAAATATATGTACTCCCATGTTGATCTTTAGGTAGTGATAGTTGTATGTGTTTTTTGATAATATTAACGATAAGTTAGATAAATTGAGAAATATTTAATACATGAATCCCTAAAATGGAGAATTATAATGGAATTTGAATGGATGGATCTGATAATGATCAGAAATTTCATCTATGCAATTTTGGGTGTTATTGTGGGGGTAATTGCCTCTGTCGCTACCTATAAGTTGGTAAATAGAGTAACCCGCTTTGATATTCCTAATGAATTAGAAAAGGGAAATCTCGCGGTTGGTGTTGTTGTAGGCGGAATATTTATTATGATTGGCCTGATTGTTGGTTTAATTATCGGAATGAGTTTAAATTAATGCTAAGATTGGTTCACATTGTTTATTTTTTGCTGCTAATCTCATTTATCTCCTGTAAAAAAGATATGAATAAAACGACGAATTTAATGTCGAATATAAAAACAGGAATAACTGATAGCATACAAATAGCAAGCTCCTATAATGTTTCTAAGCAGAGGATTATGGCTAAAAGGATAATTAAATACAAACCTATCATTAAAAAATATGCTAAACGGTATGGGTTTGATTGGCGTTTAATAGTTGCCCAAATTATTCAGGAGTCAGGATTTAAAGAAAAAGCCAGAAGCAGGGTTGGAGCAAGCGGTCTTATGCAGATTATGCCAGGAACAGCAAAAGAGATCAGCCGGGAACTGGAATTTGAGTATATTATGAAACGGCCGCGAGAGAATATTACTGCCGGAATATATCATCTATATAAGCAATACCGATTTTACCCTGAAGCAAAGCGTGAAGAACGTCTTAAACTTTCTCTTGCCAGCTATAATTGTGGTGCCGGGCATATATTTGACGCACAAAAAATCGCTACATATTATGAATTATCAAATAATTATTGGAATGATGTCCGCCCTTATCTAACCATGTTAAAAAGGACTGATTGGCAGCTCCATTTACAGGTATGGCCAACCGGTAAGCCAAGGTATGGATATTTTTACGGTTATAATGAAACAATTCAATATGTTGACAATATTTGGAAAATGTACCTATCTTATCAAAAAGTTTTATAAGTATTCCTACCTAAATTATGGAGTTGTATTTAATAAAATACTAAACATAATAGAAAATATGCCGATATTAACAGTATGGCTGCTGTGAAATATTCGACTTGAATAAAGGAAATAATGATAAAATCACAAGGCTGTTCAAGAGAGATTTTAATCAAAATATAAAACTGAAAAATTGTAATATTAATATTTATTGCTAAAATGATTACGGTGAAATTCTTTGGCCGTAATTATTAGCAAATTCTGTCCAAAAAATAGAGGAATAGGTATGAATATAGTAAGCAAATCAATCCTATTGTTTTTCTTCATGTTGATTTCTATAATCAATGCTCAAATCCAGAATACGGCAAGAGTTGGATTTGTTGTGGGACGTGTTCAAGTTCAAAGCTATCAAGAGGCCGAATGGAAAAGAGTAAGGTATAATATGGTTATCAAAAAGGGTGACCGTTTGCAAACATTTTTAAACGCCCGGGTTGAATTGAAAATGCCTGATGGGTCGGTCATCAAGGTCAATGAGAACAGTATCTTTGATGTTACAGAGATAAAAATATCCAAAAGCGATCAGACAGATGAAATGAGTTTTACCTTGTTTGCCGGCAATATCTGGGCTAAATTTAAAAAACTGGTAAATTCTCGTCAATCCAGAAAAATAGAAAGTCCCAGCGCCGTGGTTGCCATTCGTGGTACGGAATTTGAAATGGAAGTGGATTCGAAAGAGGGGACAAGCTTGAATGTGATTGAGGGGAAAGTGGCCTTTAAATCTAAAGGTACCGGCAAAGAGGTATTGGTTGGCGCCGGTCAGAAAAGCGAGATTAAGAAAGGGCAGTCTCCCACACCTCCAACCTCAAATCAGCCTAAAGGCGGCAGACCCGGTTCTGGTGGCGGCGTATTAAAATTAGGAATTAATGTAAATAAACTACAGACAGATCCGGCTGTATTGGGTGCAGGTATAACACTTAGCGGGAAAGTGGCTGCGGGTGCAACAGCCACGGTTCAGGGGCAGCCTTTAAATGTGGATGCTCAGGGAAACATTTCTGGTACTGTTCGTGTAAAAGAGGGATTGAATACAATTGTAGTTATTGCTAAGCTTAACGGGCAGACCCAAAACCAAACACTCAAAATATTTGTCAATACAAAAAAACCGGAAATTCAACTGTCAACTCCGGTTGTTTCAGGCTTTTTTAACCGCCGTGACTATAGCTTAAGCGGCGCTGTTTTTGATCCTACTCCCCTTGATAAAGTGACAGTCTATCTTAATAAAGAATTAGTTGCTCAGTTCCAGGGGCGAGGAACCTTCAACAGAACGGTTATTTTAAAAGAAGGTGAAAATATAATCCGTATACGGGCTATTGATTTGGCCAAAAATAGTTCAGAAGTTAATCAGAAACTCTTTTTAGATACAGTTAAACCGATTATTACGATAACAGAGCCTGCTCAACCGGTATATATACGTTTCGAACCGCCACCTCCTCCCGGCCAGAACCATAATTTAGCCAGCCAGAGGTTTAAACAAGCCATAAGAGGATTAATCATAGACCCTCAGCCATCCTCAGGTGTTAAAAGTGTCTTTATCAACGGGCAAGAGGTGAAACCGAATATTGATGGAAGTTTTGAAATGAATATAACTTTACGGCGTGGTGAAAATCGTTTAAATATTGTTGCTGAAGATCTTGCCGGAAATATAAGGCGTGATAATAGCCGAATGATTCGTGTGCAATAGTCGTGGAGTGTATTAATGAAACTGAATAATCTATTTATTATTACTCTTTTTCCCCTGTTGTTAGGTGCCCAATCCACCTTCGATATAACCGGTCGTATTTCAATGCGGGTGGAAAATCTTGATTATGATCCCAATTCGGTACTCAAGCCAGATTCTATCTCCAATGATGAGTATAGCAAATCATCCTTAGTGCCCGGATTGAATCAAAGATTAGATATAGCTTTATTTGCCCGGACATCGTCTGTGGATATTACTTTATTGGGCGATATTCGAAATGATGATTGGAATCAACTGGCCATAGGAAATTATAGCACAGTAGAACGACTGACACTAAGCGCGCGTTTTAAGCGGAATGAACTGGTACTTGGTGATTATTTCATGGCAGTATCTGATTTGTTTTTGCAAAGTTTGCAGATTAGAGGAGTCAAAGCAAAGTTAGAGACCGGTCAACTTTGGAATACCCGTAACTATATCAAAGTGATTGGGATTTATGGTGATGTTCAAAGGGCAGCTCCGATTAGTTCCCGTACGAAAGGAGTTTACCGCCAGTATGAAACATCGGGTCTCTATAAAAGGTCTATGGTGTCTGGTTTGGCTGAAATAGGCATGCCGGATATTTATCGTTTTGGAATTCGTTATCTTCATGCAAAGGATGACCCAAATTCTGTTGAAAATGCAATAACTGAGCCAATAACAAATTATAATTTAGGAGCAAATGGCGAGTTGTATTTATTTAACAGGAAAGTAAGTTTTTTCGGGGAGGCCTATCAAAGCCAAATAGATTCTATTTCATCCAATAATGTTAAGGATAAAGCTATTAGAGGCGGATTAGATTTGACTATCAATAACTTCAGATTAACGAGTTACTATCAATACCTTGGCTATGATTATTATTCAGCGGGGTATCCATTTCTAAGAAATGACCGGGATGGTTTTAAAGTTATTACCGGATATAATTTCCCCGATTTGATTGCTTTAACTGCTGATTATGAACAGTATCATGATAATTTGAAAAATCTTGATTTAAAACCGACAACGGATACAAAGATTGGCGGGATTGCATTGACTACCGGTTTTTCTGATTATCCCGAACTCACCCTAAGATATGGTTTTCAGGATGACAACAGCAATACCGTTATGATTGAAGATACCATACCCACATATACCATAAAAAATTCTGTAACCTATGAAGGAAGGCTAAGTTTTAAATATAAGTCTAACCGATTCTCATTATCTACTATTTATATTGATTTAGATGATCAAAGTTTATTATACTCGGGAGAACCTCTTGGAACAAGCCAATTAATTTCATCTTTTAATGTCTATACAAATCCAACACAATTTCTGTTTATCTCCGGAGGAATTGTTTACAGTCACCTGAATCTTACTAATAATCAGAAGAATAAAAATATATATATTTATGAATCGAGCCGCTGGGATATCATTCCATTGAAATTGAAATTTGAAACAAATATCAGCTATGTTATTAATGACGCCATGAATGGCGGGACTCAGGATATGCTCAGCGATTTTGACCGTCTTAGTTTGAGTATTGATTTTGAATACTTCTTTTCACCGTATTTGTCATTTAAGGTGATCGGTGGAACGGATAAGCGGCAGATGTGGTATACAAGGGAGCAGGCGCTAAGTGTAATTACTGATCCTGATTACGGCGGCACATATTTTAATATGAATGAATCGTACGATGCTCTTGTATATGGAGCTGAATTTAATTGGATTTTTTAATTATATTGGGGTATGGATTTTTGTTTATATTGTAGTCACAGGATTCATTACTATGCCTAAAACGAGAAAATCCGGTTTTTTAGAATGGACACAATTATTGTAGAATAATCATTTATCTGTTTATAAGTTGGTTGTCAAAATTTAACATTACCCCGTATTGTATAAAGAAGTTCATGCCACTTACATAATTATAAATATAATATTTAAGAAGAGTTAAACAATTTCAGGGTGTAAATGAAAATGCCAATAATATGATGGATGACCCTGTTAAACCGTATTTAATTTATCCTATTGAATAATAATAGCAAATAAATGAGTTATTAGGAGTAAAATGTGAGCATCAACAATGTTTAATAGCCCGGATTTTTATAATTTAACAGATAGTTTTAGCGACGAAGAACGTCTGCTGCAAAATACAGTTAGAAAATTTGTTGACCGGGAGTTCATGCCGCTTATACAGGAATATCACCGAAAGGCGGACTTTCCACTTCATTTGGTTAAGAATCTTGGAGCATTAGGACTCTTGGGTGTCACTATTCCCGAAGAATATGGCGGCTGCGGGTTAAGCTATTTTATGTATGGGTTGGCAATGCAGGAGCTGGAAAGAGGAGATAGCGGCCTGCGCTCCTTTTCCTCGGTTCAGGGAAGTCTGGTGATGTACCCGATTTTCCGTTATGGTTCTGAAGAGCAGAAAAAATACTGGCTGCCACTTTTGGCTTCCGGTGAAAAAATCGGCTGTTTTGGACTAACCGAGCCGGATCATGGTTCAGATCCGGGAGCGATGATTACTCATGCTGAAAAAACAGAAGACGGTTGGCTTTTAAATGGCGCTAAAATGTGGATTACCAATGGTGATATCGCTGATGTTGCGCTTGTGTGGGCAAAAACAAAAGAAGGTATCAAAGGTTTTTTGCTGGAAAGTGGATTTAAAGGATTTATAACAACCAGGATTAAGGGGAAATTCTCATTGCGGGCATCCATAACTTCGGAGTTGAGCTTTCAGGATTGTTTTATTCCACAGGAGAATATTCTTCCGGACGCAAAGGGTTTAAAAGCTCCATTGTCATGTCTGAATGAAGCACGCTACGGAATAGCCTGGGGAGCTGTAGGGGCAGCGATGGCTTGTTATGATGAAGCCCTGAATTATGCGAAAACCCGGTTGCAGTTTGGAAAACCAATTGCAAGTTATCAAATAACCCAGGAAAAGCTTGTTTCTATGCTAAATGAAATTACAAAAAGTCAATTATTGGTTCATCAGCTTGGTCGATTGAAAGATACGGCGAAGGCAAAGCATTATCACGTATCCCTGGCAAAAAGAAATAATGTTCACCAGGCATTGAAAATTGCTCGATCAGCCCGTACAATTCTTGGTGCAGCAGGAATTACCGATGAATACCAAACCATTCGACATTTATTGAATCTTGAATCTGTATTAACCTATGAAGGGACGCATGAGATCCATACGCTCATTCTTGGAAATAAGATTACAGAATTAAATGCCTTTTATTAATATTGGGTAATACTATGAAAGTGTTGTTAGTCGAAGATGATAAGGTATCCAGAATCGCAATCTACCGCTATTTAAGTGAGAACGGATTTGAATGTATTTCCTTGCGGTCTGTTAAAAATGCATTGGATGTGGTTTTTGAACAGGCTTTTGATATAATTTTTTGTGATATCAATTTGGAGGATGACAGCGGATTCAGTCTGCTTGAAAAAATCAGAGAATCACTGCTCGATATACCGTTTATTTTTATCACAGCATCAAATGATGATGACATTATTCATGAGGCACTAGATAAAGGAGCCGATGATTTTCTAAGAAAACCTTTTCATCTGGAAAATCTTCAGACGATTATTAAACGGAATATAGAACGTAAAAAAATTGATTTCATTCGTCGTTCTTCCAATAAAGAATCCATCCTATTGCATGCTATTAAAGCTTTGATAGCAGCGTTAGAAGCAAAAGATTCCTATACATCGGGGCATTCGCTTCAGGTTGCCCGTTATGCTCATATGTTGGGTGAAGCTTTAGGTCTTTTTGCAGAGGAACAGTTTATTCTTGAACTTTCCGCTTTACTGCATGATATCGGGAAAATCGGTATGCCCGATAATATCTTAAAAAAAGAGGCCTCGCTTCAGGATGATGAATATAATCTTGCAAAAGAACATGTTATCATCGGTAGTAAAATAATTACTGAAATCAATGACTTGCAGGAAGTGGCCACCATTATTAGACATCATCATGAGCGCTTTGATGGAAAGGGGTATCCGGATGGTTTAAAAGGAGATGCTATCCCACTCTATTCAAGAATTATTACCATTGTCGATGCATACGAGACTATTCGCGCAAAACGTCGTTACAGCGATCAACAATCCATGGGTTATGCTTTTGAAGAGTTGATTAAACATAGTGGAACGCAATTCGATCCCGAACTATTGGAAGTATTTATTCGTATGATACGTTCAACATTATCCTTAAAAGAGAAGCCAAAATTACAGATTGAATAAAAAAAGCGCTGAGTCAGCGCTTTTTTCAGTATTGCAAGAGAGATTAATTAGATATCCAAATATCAAGGTAAATATTTCTTCACAATATTGCCTTTTCCATCGTCATAAGAAAAATAATCTAAACTAACCGATTTTGAAGCAGGGAAAGAAAGAATAGCATCTAAGCGCTTTGCCGTCTTTACCTCTATTGATTTTGTTAGCCCACCCTCAAATTTATCGGTCTGTTCTGAGTCGAAACTATATGAAGTGCCATCTTTGTCAATCAGTTTGAAGTTTTCCGGATTAATAGTTGATGTTTCATTAGTATAATTGAATACAGTGAAATCAATGGTTGTAAATTTCCCTTTTTGCTGGATTCCGGCAATCGCTAAGGGAAAAACCGTGTCGAAGTCGGGAATACTCAGGGTTTTTTTCCTGGTTAATTTTAAATATTTTTCAGCTTCTTTATCTTCCGGGTTAAATGATGCAGCTTTTGCTAAATAAAACTCAGCTAATAGATAGTCATCAGAAACTTTAGTTTTTTTAGCCCTATTATAATAACCGAGACCTTTGTTAAACATTCCCTGGAAATTATCCGCCTTTACTTGTGCCAGCAATTCGCTTGCTTTTTGATTTGCTTCATCAAATTCAACGGCTACTTCCAGATATTCAAGCGTCTTATTAAGATATAATTTTTTCTGTATATCATTTTTTGGCTTTGTCGAGTTGTAGGCATTAGCGAGCTCATATAAAAGATTGCTATAATCCTTTGTTAATTCAGGTGTTTGGATATCCTCTTCCAATAATCCCATAGCTTTATTGTAATTTCCTTCAAAAGATTTAATATTTTTTCTTCTTTTAAAAAGATCAAATCCTTGTTGCATATAGGATAAGGCAATTTTTTCCAATAGTGTTACATCATCCGGAGATGCTTTTTGAGCTTCTTTATAAAACCCAATTGCTTCTTTATATTTACCCTCTGCATACGCTTTATCTCCATTCTCAAGTGGGTTACCTCCACAACTTATAAGAAATATTAAAGGTAGTAAAACCATAAAAAATTTTGTAAAATACCGCATAAGATTCTCCTTTTTTTAATTTATTATTCACTTTATTTTATATTATCGGTATATTTAGTGAAAAATTTACTAAAAAAATATGAATTTTTAAAATGAAAATTAAAATTCTTGGTTCAGGAACGATTATATCCGGAAAAAAACGTAATCCGGCCGGTTATCTGTTGGAATATAAATCGTCTTTTGCCCTAATTGATATGGGCCCGGGGACCATCAGGCAATTAATTACTTTAGAAATTGATATGTTAAAGATCAATGCCGTTTTTATTTCACATTTTCATTTTGATCATTGCTCTGATTTGCTCCCTTTTTTACTGAGGCGTTATTTGTTGAAAAAAAGATTTAATGAAGACTTTAGAGTTTTCGGGCCTGTAGGCTTGAAAGAGTGGTTTAGCGGACAAAGTGCTTTGCAAGGAAGCTGGTTAACTGAGCATCTGATAGAATTAATAGAATTTCGGGAAAGGGAAATCCTTTGGAAGAATCTTAAAATCAGGGCGATATTGAACGGACATACGGAAAATAGTCTTTCGTATCGCTTTGAAGGTGATAAAAGTCTGTTTTACAGCGCAGATACCGGATTTAACCAGGATTTAATTCCCTTTGCAAAAGATGCTGACCATGCTATTATGGAGTGCTCCGTTCCGGACGGTCAGGAGGCGGACGGCCATTTAACGCCTTCTACCGTAGGTTTTATAGCAGAGAAGGCAAATATAAAAAAATTGATAATCAGCCATATATATCCGAAAAATGATACAGATGATCTTAAAGATAGAATAGGAAAGTACTTTTCGGGTGAAATAATTATTGCCAGTGATTATTTAGAGATAAATATTTAAAAATGATAAACATTGATCTGTCATCAAACTACCGCTCTTTCCCTGCTCTATGGATTTTTTTGATATTTGCTACCGGAATACTTATTGGGCATTTATTGTTAGACATAATAGAATTAAAATTATTAATATTTGTAATAATCCTTCTATTCTTTATCGCCCTCATTCTTTATATAAAAAATCACTCTTTTTTTATTTATACTATTTTTTTATTACTTATTGCTGTTGGAATAGGCCGAATTCTTATCTCCCTGACATTATTTGAAGAAGCGTATCTGCTTAACAGGGAAATTGGCGGAATGTTAACTGTAAAGGGCTGGATTTCGGAAGCGCATTATCGAAAAGATGATAGAAATAGTTATATTTTATCCTGTGAAGAAATTAATAGTGATTCTGTCTATTGGCAAGCCAAAGGGAGAATATTAGTTCGTCAGGGTAAATATCCGCAAAGATTAAAATATGGTGAAAAAATTAAAACGGTATTGAATCTTTCAAGAACTGATTTGCCGCATAATCCGGGGGACTTTAATTACAGGCAGTATCTGCAAATGAAAAGTATTTATTTCTCGGCATCTTTGCCGGAAGATATCACAATTTTAGAGGGTTTGAAAGGGAATTATTTAAAACGTTTTTTGTTGATTCCCATTCAACAGCGTATTCTAACTATTATTGATTATTTTGTTGATGATCCGGCGAACAGTATAATGAAAGCACTGCTTCTCGGGGAAAAACAGGATATTGACAGAGATATAATACATGATTTTCAAAAGGTTGGAGTCATTCATGTGTTGGCCATATCCGGTCTACATGTGGGGATTATTCTGGCCATTTTCTTGTTCCTGTTTTCTGTTGTTGGATTACCTTATTACTGGAAAACCGGATTAGCTCTTCTGGTTTTATTGCTCTATATGGCCTTGGTAGATTTTCGGGCTCCGGTTGTGCGTGCAACTCTTATGGCCGTATTTTATTATGGAGCGAAGCTAAGCCAAAGAAAAGTTAATCCTATTAATATTCTGGCAGGCGCAGGCTTACTTATATTAATTGCAGACCCCAGACAACTTTTTTCTGCGGGATTTCAATTTTCCTTTGCTGCTGTCTTTTCAATCCTTTACGGTTATTCCCGCCTTTCTGTTCTTTGGCCATTTTCAATAAACCGAAGTAGATGGCGACGGTATTTCAATAATTGGATACGGCAGCCCATTTTGGTTTCTCTAACGGCTGTTTTGGGAATAACTCCCTTAACATGGTTTTATTATGGTACTCTACAGCTTGGGGCGATCATTTCAAATTTATTTATTATTCCCCTGTTTGCCATGTTTTTAATGCTTTGTTTTATATTTCTTGCTTTAGCGCTTCCGGGATTACCCGGGGCTCTCGGTTTGGCCTATATTTTAAATAAAATAATGATTTTTATTATTTTTATTGTTAATAAATTATCTCAACTTTCTTTAATACAGTTTTACATGCCCCATCCTTCGATACTGATGGTTTTTCTATTAATTGTTTTGATTTTATTACTGTATAACATCAATAGAAAATTGGTATTCCCCTATTTGATTATAGTATTGATGATTTTTGGATTCTTAATTGTTAATGATATTTTTAGAATAGATAATAATAAATTAAGGATAACCTATGTGGATGTGGGGCAAGGAGACGGTGCGATTATTCAGACGCCGGGAGGAGATGCCATTGTTATTGATGGTGGAAATCGTCAGTTTAAAAAAGATGCCGGACAGCGTTTCATGGTTCCCCTTTTACGGTATTATGGGATTTACCAAATTAAATATCTCATTGGCAGTCATTCCCATAGTGACCATATTGGAGGATTAATTGCAATCCTGCAGAATATATCGACCGATACACTGGTATTGAGCGGGTACCAATCAAAAACAAAATTGTATCAATTGCTTATAAATACGGCAAAAGAAAAAAATGTACCCGTTATTTTTAAAGGGAAAGGGGGCGCGCTCAATATGGGAAAAAACTTGAGGTTTTATATCTTACATCCCGATTCCCAGCATTTAAAGGCGCAATCTTATTCCGGAAATGAAGTCAATAACAGCTCTTTAGTGATGAAAATATGTTATGGAAATACTTCCTTCCTTTTTACCGGTGACCTGGAACGCAATGCCGAAAACAATTTAATAGAATATGGTACTTTTTTGCAAAGCAATGTTTTAAAAGTAGGGCACCATGGTAGTAAAACATCGACTTCGGACGCATTTCTCAGCTTAATTCGTCCCCATTACTCTGTTGTATCGGTGGGGAAAAGAAATATCTTTTATCACCCAAGCAGGGAAACAATACGACGGTTGTGGGAATATAAGGCTCATCCTTTACGGACTGATCATTTCGGGGCATTGGTTTTTGAAAGTGATGGGAAAGACGTCTCTTTTGTTAATTGGCGGGAATGAATAATTTTAGGATTCGTAGAATAAAGAAGAAGCGGGTTTTGAATTATTCTATTTGTACAAAACAAATCGCAAATACCAATTATCAAAGTTTTCGGAAGACCGTGCGTTAAATTTCAACGCAGAGAGCGCAAAGACCACAGAGATTTTTTTATTTTTTATCAATCAATATTATTATTACCGTTCCCCTATATAAAAAATTTGCTATTTACTATCTTCTGTGTCCTCTGCGTTTATATATTTTCTTATAACCAACGTATAAACCTTAATCATTACTGTCCAAATTTAATCATGAAGATTCTTTATTTTGGAAAAGTATGAAATATTACTCGTTTTAAGTGAAAATTCTTTGCTTATATTTTCCAGACTGATTAGATTCTTATTAACGATTTATTCACTGTTTACAGGAGGTTCTATTGTCTCGTTTAATGGTTTCCGTTTCCGGAATACGCGGTGAAATTGGCAGTACACTGTCCCCGGAGACGATTCATGATTTTATTGCCGCTTTTTCCGTTTTCTTAAAAGGTGGTAAGGTTGTTGTCGGGCGTGATTCGCGTGTATCCGGACCCTTTGTTACTCATATAGTCAAAGGTGTTTTAATGGCCAATGGCTGCGACGTTATTGATATCGGTATTGTCCCTACGCCAACTGTGCAAATGGAAGTGGAGCATTATAAAGCTGCAGGAGGTATTGCCATTACAGCCAGTCATAATCCACTACAATGGAATGGTTTAAAATTTATTGATAGTGATGGGCGTTTTTTAAGTCCTGCGAGAGCTGAGGAAGTATTTAAATTAAGGGATAATAAACGTTCCAATCCGGTTGAGTGGGATAAACTTGGTAAAGAAGTTCAGGATGATCAGGCGGTCATGCGTCATATTGATGCGGTATTAAATATCTCATATCTTGATATTGAAGGTATACGAAAGGAAAATTTTAAAGTCGCCGTTGATACGGTTAATGGCGCTGGCGGAGAAATCATTCCCGCCCTTTTGGAAAAGCTGGGCTGTGAAGTAATTGCCATTAATAAGGAAATGACAGGTGAATTCGCTCATACACCGGAACCTTTACCCGAAAACCTAAAACAGCTTGGTGATGTAATCCGAAAAACCGGAGCGGATTTCGGATTTGCTGTTGATCCTGATGTTGATCGTTGTGCTATCGTAGATAATAAAGGTAATCCTATTGGAGAAGAGTACACACTGCCAATTGCGGTAAAATTGGTATTCTCTAAAAAAATGGGGCGTATTGTGATCAATATGTCTACCTCCAGGGCTTCTGAAGATATTGCAAAATATTATAACTGTATGTTTATCCGCTCTAAAGTGGGGGAGATTAATGTTGCCGATAAAATGAAAGAGATTGATGCGGTTATCGGTGGTGAAGGAAATGGCGGCGTTATTTTACCCGAAGTTCATACCGGGCGGGATGCTCCGGTGGCGGTAGCGCTTACTTTACAGGCAATGCTTGAATTTGGCGGAACCATGGAAGAACTGAAAAATTCACTTCCTCAATACTCAATGGTTAAAAATAAAGTAAATATTGAGGGAATTGATCCGGATTTGATATTAGAAAAACTGGCAGAGAAATATAAAAATGAAGAAATTGACCTGCTTGACGGTGTTAAGATTGATTTTGAACAGAGCTGGGTACATCTTAGAAAATCCAACACGGAACCTATATTGAGAATCATCAGCGAGGCGCCCAATGAAAAAGAAGCCAATGAATTAGCGGACCGTTTTGGCCGGGAAGTGCAGGAGATAAGTAGAAAGTAAAAAGTAGAAGGTGGAAAATATGAAGTTGGGATGTCTTGCTTCTATCGGTGTTTGTAAGAGAAATTATATAGTGTATTAAGTTTTAAAGTTATGTGGAAAAGAGAATTACAATTGATAAGAATAAAAATCCGGCTGATGATTTTTTTGAAAAAAGTAGTGAATAGTAAATGATAAAAGAAAAGTAACAACAACTGTTGTTATCTCTCCAATCTGGCAGTATAACAACATTGATGATACACGGCTGTATTGGAGGTATAACAGCAATGAATATACACAACCGTTGTGCCTCATTTAAGAGAACGACATTATCAAAGAAAAAATGACAAAAAACGTACTAATAATAAATATCATTGATAGCAAGACTCAAAAAATATTAAC
>JAUVIB010000361.1 GCA_030592985.1 Calditrichaceae bacterium
ATCGATAAAAACGGCAAAGAAAAAGTGCGCGAAACCACCTTCCTGCAAAAAGGAACTGAAAAACGTATTATGCGCTTTACCGCCCCGGCCGATCAGAAAGGCATCGCTTTCCTCAGCCTGCCTGATGATATTCAATATTTGTATATGCCGGCCTTTCATAAAGTAAGGCGCATAGCATCCCATGTTAAAAACACCAAATTTGCCGGCACCGATTTTACTTATGATGATTTGAGTTCTTTTGAATATGCCAAAGACTACGATGCAAAGCAGATCAGCGAAAATGATACCTACTGGATTATGGAGCTGAAGCCAAAAACAGACGTCAAAAAAGACTACGGTATGCTTAAAATGTCCATCCGCAAGGACAATTACTACCCGGAAAAAATAGAATACTACGACAAAGGCGGCAACCTGTGGAAAGTGATGACCCGTCGTCAAATCGAAAAAATAGGTAAATACTGGTTCTCAAAAGAAATGGAAATCAAAGATTTAAAAGAAGAACACAGCACTAAAATGATTTTGGATAATGTAGAATTTGATACCGGTATTTCAGAAAAAACATTTACCCAACGTTATTTAAAAAGGGCCATAAAATAATAATTAGCTTATTAAGCAATCGAGGGTATAATGGGTATTGCCGAACGAAAAGAGAGAGAAAGGGAGCAGCGTCGCAGCAAAATTATTAACGCTGCCGAAAAAATCTTTTCTAATAAAGGATTTGAACAGGCTACTGTGGATAATGTGGCCAATAAAGCCGAATTGAGCAAAGCAACTCTGTATTCATATTTTAAAAGTAAAGAAGAATTATACTTTGCAGTGTGTATGTGCGGGCAGAGACAGCTATATTCAATGATTGACCACGCTATGGAAAATATAGATGACACCTATCAGTCCCTACTTGCATTTCTTAAATCCATAGTAAAATTTCAAAAATCCTATCCCGATTATTTTCAGGCGATATTTTATTTTCAGACGCATAGAATAAAACTTGACCCGAAAAGTGAAGAGGTTAAAAAAAATCACAAGCTTGACCAGATTTATTTGAAAAAATGGATTGAATTATTTGATAAAGGTAAAAGAGAAGGTCTGATTCGCCAAGATATTAATCCTATAAATAGCGGTTTATTAATCTGGATGCAATTAAACGGATTTTTAAAAATATTTTCAGTTATGCGGTACGCATTAGAAACCGATTTCAACATTGCTGAAGATGATTTGATAAATGATTATTATAATCTGGTTTTCAAAGGAATTTTAAAAAATAAACTTTGAAAGACAAAACATTTACCCAACGTTATTTGAAACGGGCTAAATAAAACATTGGCACTAAAATCAAACGGATTATTTCCTACGGAGTAATAAAATTAATGACAAAGACAAGAGCAGTCATAGCTAATTCAATTAAAAACGAAGGAATAAATACTTAATGGCAATATTAAGCAAAATCAGCGAAACAGGATCGTTCCAGTAACCGCATTGATTTTTTTATGGTCATTGTAGCTCTGATTGTTGGTTAATCGCTGGTTATTCAACTTAATAAAGGGCTTGGGGGTATCCGGCATTAGGAGTTATCGGTTATATTATCGGTTCCCTTTTTGGATTATGGCTACTTATATCAATAATGCGATTAGGAAAACCTTAATAGGGATATTATGTCAATCTATTTTTGGATATATTTATTAATATAAATTTAAAAAACAAGAACCTTAATCTTAGGTGTTTGTTTTTGCTGATCAGAAAAGATTTTGTAATTAGTCCCAAAGAAAAAGAGATACTGTCATGGTAACAGTTTTGGAAAATTTTTTTACTGAAATCGGAAAATATGGAAAACTTTTATGGTGGTCTGTTTTATCCATAAGAGATTTCTCAACCTACTATGAAAATACGATTCGGCGGATGAAATTTATCGGTATTCAGTCATTACCGATTGTTTTAATGACCGGTGCCTTTATGGGTATGGTAGAATCTGTTCAGGTTCTTTATTCGCTGCAAAACCGTGCACCTTTATATCTGGTTGGTTCTATCGTTACGGAATCAATTATCTTAGAGCTGGGGCCTGTATTAACAGCGCTGATATTATCAGGACGTGTGGGTGCATCTATAGCCGCCGAGCTGGGAACTATGCGCGTTACCGAGCAGATTGATGCGCTGGAAGTTATGGCCTTCAATCCCATTGCTTTTCTTATTGTTCCGGTTCTAATTGCCGGCTTAGTTATGGTGCCTGTTTTAACGGTCTTTGCGGATGTAATTGGGATTTTGAGTGGATGGTTTATCTCAATCTTAACGACAGATTTATCAACAGCGGAGTTTCTAAAAGGAGCGCAGCGTTTCTTTATTCCCTGGGATTTAACGTACGGTATTATTAAGTCAGCGGTATTCGGATTCTTTATTGCAGCCAATGCGGCATACGTGGGATTTTTTACCGAAGGCGGAGCTGAAGGTGTAGGCAGGTCTACTACACGCAGTGTCGTAATTTCGAGTGTAATGATATTAATTTTAGATTACCTGATGGCTCAGTTTCTATTAAAAGCCGGCTGGTGATAATTATGATTCAAATAGAAAATATCTCTAAATCTTTTAATAATCATTTAGTACTCAATGAACTTAGTTTAACAGTAAATCAGGGTGAAACGCTGGTAATTATCGGTAAAAGCGGAAGCGGAAAAAGTATTTTACTAAAACTGATCATCGGGCTTCTTAGACCGGAAACCGGAAACATCTCAATTGAAGGGAATGATATTGTAAAGGCTGGTTTCAGAGATTTGCAAGAAATACGCCGTCATTTTGGTTTTGTTTTTCAGGCATCCGCTTTGTTTGATTCTATGACCGTTGCCGAAAATATAAATCTTATGCTTAGAAAGCGCTTAAAATGGCCGGTACAGAAAATTTCTGAAAGGACAGATGAATGTCTCAGGTTTGTAGGCCTTCAAGGTTTGGGTAAAAAACGTCCGTCAGAATTGAGCGGAGGTATGAAAAAACGTGTAGGAATAGCTCGGGCCATCGCATCCTATCCGCATTACATACTATTTGATGAACCTACAACCGGCTTGGATCCGGAAACAGCTGATAACATAAATCAATTAGTTTTAAAACTGAAGAATGAACTTAATGTGACATCTATAGTGGTAACGCATGATATGAAAAGCGCGTTTACAATCGCGGACCGTATTTCCTTATTACATAATGGAAAAATTGTTGTAAATGGGAAACCTGCGGATATCTTAAAATCAGAACATTCTGAAATAAGAAAATTTATATACGGATATTCCTTATTAAAATAAGAAAGAGCAATTATGAAAGACGAAGCAAAATTAGGCATAACTATTACTATTGCGATTATTTTTTTTATTGGGCTGATACTTATTTTAAAGAATGTAAGTATTTTTGAAAAAGGATACCGCTTAATCGTAAAATGCGACCAGGCAGCCGGGATTATTAAGGGTGATCCGGTTACTATCGCGGGGATTAGAGTTGGTAAGCTGGAAGATATTTGGTTAGATGGGCAAATAGTGAATATTCGAATATGGATTAACGATAAATATAAAATCCCCAAAGATTCTCACGTTTTTATTAAAACAGCGAGTGTGATGGGTGAAAAATACATAAGTATCACACCGGGTATAAGTTCGGTTATTCTGTTAGATGGACAGTCTCTTCAGGGGACGGCATTAAACGATTTAACTGACATTGCTATTCAAGTTGAACCATTGACAAAAAAGCTGGAAGGAACCATATCACAGATAGGTTCTGTTCTTGATGATCAAACAGTTATAAATATAAAACAAGGGATCGATGGTTTTTCAAGCTCGGCCAAAAATCTAAAACAGATTATAAATAATTCAAGACAAGATGTTGATATTGTCACAAAGAATCTAAAACATTTTTCAGATGATTTAAACAGGCTTTCAAAAGATAATCGGGTGCGAATAGATTCTGTTATCACTCGTATGGAAAAAAGTTCCCATAATTTTATTACTGTATCCGCCAGACTGGACAGCACATTTAAAAATTTGGAAGATATTACGAACCAGGTTATAGCAGGGAAAGGGGCCTTAGGCCGTATTATTTATGACAAACAATTTTCGAACCGACTGGATAGTTTAGTGATCAATAGCAACGAACTAATTAAAGATGTGAAAAG
>JAUVIB010000450.1 GCA_030592985.1 Calditrichaceae bacterium
ACGGGAAAAAGATATACTCACTATCAGATGCTTATGCCCATGCTACCGCATGTACCTATTTTAGTACCTATGAGGGTTTTGGTAATGCTTTTGTAGAATCTATTCTTGCAAAAACACCAATTTTTGTGAATAACTACGAACCGGTCTACTGGCCGGATATCGGGAGTAAAGGATTTAAAGCGGTTATGATAGAAGATGGGAAATTGACCGATGAGGCGGTTGCCGAAATTGATACTATTATTCATGACAAAAAATTACAAGATGAAATCGGAGAGTATAATTATAATCTCGGAAAACTTCTTTTTTCTTATGACGTATTACAGGAAAAACTGGAAATTTTATTTAGCTCCTTCTAATATTTCATAAGTATTATATTTTTTTAAAGTGTAAGGCAGTCTGTCTGTTTTAATCAAGTACTTGTTCTTTTAATAAGAAATTATTTCTGATCTTTCATAAATCACCAGAAAGGGTTCCGCTATGAATGCTAAACAAATGATGCGTTCTCTTAAAAAAGAGGATATAAATACATGGTTTGATTTAGGACTGTTTCTGGATCGTTTGAAAGATGAAAAATCGGGTATGCCCGATAATAATGATTACAATAAATATCGTGAAAAACTGGTAAAAGGCGGGATTGGATTTTTATCCTTCTATTATGCTATTGACGGCATAACCATTGAACTGACAAAATACATAAAATCAATTCGTCAGATGCTGCCCGGAATCCCTATCCACTTAATTGCCGGGGGTATTACTCCGGAAGCTGCTCACCTCTTATCGGCTGATTGCCATAAATGTGCTATCCCTGAAATAAAAAGCTTCAATAGCTGGGAATTGTACGATCTTTTTTTTAATACAAAGCTTGAGCGCGGAAGTAAGGAATATAATTATTTAATAAAAAAATTCTGGCAGGAAACTCTTGTAATTGCAGAATTGTTAGCAAAATATGTTGAAAATAATAGTATTGAGTTGCTGTTTATTTTCAATGTATGTTCCAACCCTGGTAATCTTTCCCTTTCTCTTGCCACCGTACTTGTCACAGAATATCTCGGAATTCCCGTCATAAATAATAATCATGATTTTTATTGGGAAGGCGGCAATAAAAAGATTGATATTGAAACAAAAAATCTTAAACCCGGGCCACGAGATTTTTTCTTTACAAATTCTGATGTTGGTGAGCTATTTTCAATATTGGAAGTACTGCTCCCCTGGCAATCACGTTCGTGGATAGCTGTTAATATTAATAAAAATCAAAGCCGACATCTCATTGAAATCAATGGCCATAATCCAGCTAATGTATCGATGATTGGTACAGCTATTGATTCACAACAATTTGCCCCAATTTCCAAGCGTGAAAGTATTAACGCCTTGAAACAGATCGGGTTCATTATTAAGGATAAGTCTGAAAACATACATGAAATTCTTAAAAAAAATTATAAAATTGATCACCCTATTCTTCTGGGAAATAAAGAAATTCCACATCTGGATTTTATGGTTGATAATATTTTATTCCTGCAGCCAACGCGTATTATTAAGCGAAAAAGAATTGAAACAAATTTTAAATTACTAAAAAAATTGTGCCTCAATAAACAGTTTAGCGGAAAGTTTCATGAAAATCCACGTTTACGATTATCTTTAATTGTTTCAGGCCCTGTTGCCAACGGCCAACAGGATTATTTTAATTCCCTTTTATCCGAATTTACTAAGATGCTTTTGGATTTACCGGATGAATTTAAAGATAAAGTATTTCTCGGATTTTTATTCAGCGAATTTGACAATATGGAATTCAAGCAAAAATTTAAAAATCCGATTAATATCGCTGACTTGTATAATGCATCTTCACTTATTTTACTTCCAAGTGAAAATGAAGGACGGGGCTTACCCCTGATTGAAGCGGCTTATGCAGGAAAACCGGTATTTTGTCGTCGATATGAACCGGAACAGGTTTATGCTGAGGTTATAGGAGAACATCTTGATGAATCCCTTCGTCTGAAGGTCCTTGAATTTAAAGAAAAGATTTCTGATAAACTGGTTCATAGAATAGTAAAGCGTATTTTTTATCCTCACGATTCCTTAGAAACGGTAATTCATAATCGGTTAGTAATAAAAAATCGTTATAATATAGATGGTTTGCAGCAAAGCTTTGAAGAAATCTTTTATAAACTATTTTTACAGCTGAAATCAATAAATTCTTCCCATGAAAAAACAGCCCGCTATTTTAAAGAGTATAAACAGACCTTCTGTCAATCAGACGAAGAGTTGAATAGTGTTATGAATACAAAAACCAGAGAATACTTACCCGGATATGGAAGGCTTGGTTTTATGCAATACCTAAAGTCTTTAATAGACCCGAGTTTTTTCCGGGTTGAAGAACAAAATATTCGGGGAGACGCGCATTATTATGCTCAAAATATTGTAAAAGCAAATACAAAAGAAAAAAAAATAAGCCCGGAAGTTTATCATGAGTTTTTTAACGCTGTAGATGATATCTTCAACTACTCCGAAAGCGAAATTGAGATCAGACATGACCACTCTTTTGCTTACCGCCATCGAAATAAAAAGTATTTTCCCTATCAAGATTATACATTTCAAGAATTAACCGGATTGATTAATATTATTTTTGATTATATTGTCAGCCCTGCAAGGCAGAGTCTTAAACAATTACCGAACCATTTTTTCTTTACGGATTGGAACCTTGCTTTGGTACAACTTACCAATAGTCATAGACTCGGTATCGACAATCGTAAACAGTTGTTTAAAAAATTAAAACAGAATGTTCCCCGGATTTATTTCCCCGGTTCATATATTCGCTATGAAATGGAATTCTTTGTTCTACAGCCTATCCGGGCTATACTGGGACTGGAAATAGAGGATGAATTAACAGAAGAAATGCTGCTACAAAATATTAATAATATTCCTGAAGTTTTCATCTATGTTCCCGAGTATCACTTGTTTAATCGACACACATCAAAAGATATTCAGCAATATTTGGAAAATACACCGGATATAGAATTAAGATCACTATATAGAAATGGGGTTGTGAAACTAATAAAAATACCGCAATATTGTATCGGATTTCATGTGGCTCAATTGGGTGATAAAGGCTTAGAAACAATACGATACGTTAAAGACCGTAAAGGATTTTTAATCACTAATGGTCAAAGTGCGGCGATGATGACCGATATCCTTGATATTGACCGCTTCCATATTGGCAAAGTGAAGAG
>JAUVIB010000040.1 GCA_030592985.1 Calditrichaceae bacterium
GCCTATACCCCAGGCAAAAGCAGTTCCATTCTTGTTGTCGAGTTCGGTACCTGTAATTTGTTTATCTGTATTCCAGAAAATCGCTCCGGCTTTTGCAAAAATATCCACAATAGCAATTTCGAATCTTCCGAGTACATAAACATCCCAACCGGTTGTTTTTGAGCTTAGCGCTATATCGTTTACATTGTTTTTAACGTTGCCAAAATCACGATAACCGCCTTCAATTCCGAGAAAGCCATCACCTCTAAAGCCCCCGAAAAACTTATAGCCAAAATCGCTGTCATTTAATTTTAATGTATTGCCTTCTATGTCGGATAATTCCGTATTAACATAGGAAGGTCCCATTCCTGCCCCTAAATACAATCCGGAACCTCCGGCAAAAACCATAAACGGGACAAACAATAACATTAATAAAAGAACACTTTTTTTAAACATATTAATTTTCTCCATAGTTGCTAAATAATTTATATAAAATACGTAAAAAAAGTAAAATTATCAAGATTAAGCGCAGACATCTTTAAAAAGGGGTGATATTATTATTTCTCTTCGATCTCATTTGTTAGTTTCCCGGCATTATATAATTTTCTTAGGGCTTCAATGCGAAGCTGTATGCGCTGAAACTGCCCGGTTCTTATCTCAATATAAAATCTACCTGTTTTTGAAAGAATTTATAGAAATGCTGCTATAAACTGATAAAAATCCGGGTTTTTAGGAAATAATTTTTATAAAGTTTTTTCAAATGAGATTATGAGCATTCAAATTTGAAAAGAATCGATAAAATAAGTAAACTATATTAATAATTATTTTACTGTTTTAGGAGGATTTATGCCAAATAAATCACAGGCTACATATTTACTACTGATTACAATTATATTAATTTCGTGTACATCAAAACAAGAGGATGTTGGGAAAATGGTGGAATATAAAAAAGGCCAGTTCGGTTATGATGTTAATTTTTTAAAAAATTATGATAAACCTATCATCCTAAAAGATAAATCTAATAATGCCCAGGTCATCGTTTCTCCAAAATATCAGGGAAAAGTATTTACCAGTACGGCGGATGGAGCGAGTGGAATAAGCTTTGGCTGGATTAACTATGAATTATTTAAAACAGAAGAAATTCAAAAACATATTAATGCTTATGGAGGAGAAGAGCGTTTATGGCTTGGACCGGAAGGCGGCCAGTTTTCAATATTTTTTAAAAAAGGAACCGAAATGGTTTTTGATAATTGGAACACACCTCCCGCTATTGATACAGAAGCGTTTATCTCCGTTTTTCAGTCAGAGAATAAAGTTTCCATGCAGAAAGATATGACTTTAGAGAATTATTCCGGAACCAAATTTAATATTAAGATAAATCGTGATGTACATTTACTAAGTAACCATAATATCGAAAGTTTACTCGATGTTAAATTACCTGTTTCCGCGAAAAGTGTTGGTTATGAAACAATTAATATAATTACGAATACAGGTGACTTAGAGTGGACACAAAAGAGTGGAACCGTTTGTATCTGGATATTGGGGATGTATAAACCATCCGATAAAATGACCGTGGTTATTCCCTATGAAAAGGGGGATAAGGCCCGCTTGGGGGAAATAGCTACAACAGATTATTTTGGTGAGATACCATCTGACAGGATATTGATGAAAGACGGTTATTTGTTTTTTAAAGCAGATGGGAAAAAGCGAAGTAAGCTTGGTTTGACTCCCCACAGAGCGAAGAAAATTGCGGGAAGTTATGATGCTGTTAATAATATTTTAACGGTTATACAATATTCTGTTGATAAAAATGCAAATGGATATAGCAATCAATTATGGGAAATTCAAGAAGAGCCGTTTAATGGCGATGTTGTCAATAGCTATAACGACGGACCCTTAAGTGACGGTAGTCAGCTTGGCCCTTTTTATGAATTAGAAAGTTCCTCTCCCTCAGCCTTATTAAAGCCGGGTGAGAAGTTAAAACATGTACAGCGCACTTTCCATTTTATAGGAGAGAAAGAGGCTCTTGATACCATAGCAGTTAAAGTTTTTGGGATTGGTATAAATGAGATTTCAGCAGCTTTAAAATAAAAAAAGGAGTTTGTAAATGAGATTTATAATTTTTATAGTAATGGGTTTGCTTTTTTATTCATGTAATTCCGGCAGTAAAGATAATGGAAAGAAAACAATTTCTGTAATCCCGAAAGGTACAACCCAAGTCTTTTGGCAGTCTGTCCATGCAGGGGCAATTAAGGCCGGAAAAGAAGAAGGTATTAATGTGGTTTGGATCGGACCCGAGAAAGAAGATGACCGCCAGCAGCAAATTGCACTTATAGATAATCAGATAATGAATGAAGTAGACGGTATTGTACTTGCTCCGCTGGATGAAATGGCTTTGCGTCGTTCAGTAAGAGCAGCCGTAAAAAAGAATATTCCTGTTGTAATTATGGATTCAGGCCTCAAAGATTCTGAAGATGTATATTCCAGTTTTGTGGCAACTGATAATTTTGAAGGCGGGCGTATGGCTGCCAGAGAAATAGGTAAGTTATTAAACGGTAAGGGAAAAGTTGTTGTTTTACGTTTTGTGGAAGGTTCTGCCAGCACAGAAAAACGCGCTAATGGCTTTTTAGAAGGTATAAAAGAATTTCCCGGGATTGAGGTAGTGAGCGATGAACAGTATGCCGGAGCTACGAAATCCACCGGACAGCAGACCAGTGAAAATCTTTTATTACGTTTTAGAGACGATAGCGGCAATTTGACCTTTGACGGTGTTTTTTGCACCAACGAATCCTCAACACATGGAATGATGTTGGCTTTGCGCCGTTTACAGTTAGCTAAAAAAGTTAAATTTATCGGATTTGACTCTTCTGATCCTTTAATTAGTGGTTTAAAAAATGGTGAAATCCAGGGAATCATTATTCAAAACCCCTTTAAAATCGGCTATCTTGGTGTTAAAACAATATGGGATGTTTTACAGAAAAAGAAAGTAGCAAAAAGAATCGATACCGGTGTTGCTTTTTTAACGCTTGAAAATTTGAATGATCCTGAAATTATGGAAATTATCTATCCGGATTTAGATAAATGGCTGAAGTAAGTAGTGGAAATTCAAAATCAGTAACACCAAGATTCTCAATGTCGGGGATATGTAAAACCTTTGGTGCAACAACAGCCTTGGATAATGTCGGCTTTGAAGTGTTCCCTGGTGAGGTTCACGCGTTAGTCGGGGAAAACGGAGCCGGAAAGAGTACGCTAATGAAAATCCTATCTGGGGCTATTAAAGCTGATAAAGGAGAGATGTTTATTGATGGTCTTTCCTTCAAACCCTCTAATCCACTTGATGCCCGTCGTTATGGAATTGGAATGATCTATCAGGAGCTGTCTTTGGTGCTGCATCTCACCGTTGAAGAAAATATTTTTCTTGGAGTGGAACCTCTCAAATTTGGATTATTGAATAGGGATGAGATTCATAAACGTTCAAAAAAAGCGATAAATATATTCAATCACCCTGAAATAATGCCGAACACTCGTGTGGCTGATCTTTCCATCGGTGCAAGACAGCTAGTAGAAATAGGACGCGCTTTGGCCGCCGGTGTTAAAATCCTGATATTTGATGAACCTACAAGTAGTTTAAGTCAGCACGATGCCGAACGCCTGTTTGAATTAATTGGCCGCTTAAAAAAGCAAAATATTGCTATAGTCTATATTTCTCATTTTTTAGAAGAAATAAATAGAATCTCTGACAGGATTACTATTTTGCGAGATGGGAAATCTGTTTCTACCAACAAGGTATCTGATGTAAATGAAGATGATATTATTAAGATGATGATTGGGCGGGATGTAGAAGATATCTATGTCCGTTCTACACGAAAAAGAGGGGAATTACTACTCAAAACAGAAAATATTAAAGGTGAATTAAATCCGGAGTCAGCTTCAATTGAATTATATCGTGGAGAAATTCTGGGAATATTTGGTCTTGTTGGTGCCGGAAGGACTGAGTTTTTACGTATTCTTTTCGGATTGGATGAAATTAAGTCTGGTACCATTAGGATTAAAAGCTATTCAGGCTATGGTTTACCGGTTGCCCGCTGGAAACAAGGTATCGGTTATGTGAGTGAGAATCGAAAAGAAGAGGGATTAGCTCTTGATATGAATATCGCCGACAATATTACTCTTTCGAAATATGAGAATTTTGGACATTTTGGCATGATTTTAAAAAAGAATCAGTATTCTGCGGTCGAAGATATGATTAAATATTTTGATATACGTTGTTCGGGGCCTGGACAATCCATAAAAGATTTGTCAGGTGGAAACCAGCAAAAAGCGGCATTATCACGCCTTTTATATCATGATGTAGATATTTTATTATTGGATGAACCAACACGTGGAATAGATGTGGGTTCAAAGACCAAAATCTATCATATCCTGGATAATCTGGTATCAGGGAATAACCCAAAAGGAATAATATTAATTAGCAGTTATCTTCCTGAATTGCTTGGAATCTGTGATAGAATCGCGGTTATGTCTCAAGGGAAATTATCTGATTCAATGGAAGTTTCCAATACTGATGAACATAAAATTATGCAATTGGCAATCGGATAAAACTAATTAAAAAAGGATTAATATTGTGATAAAGAAGTATTTGAATAAGTTGGGTCCCTTTTTTGCGTTGTTTTTAGTTTATATTTTCTTTGTTATTTTAAATTCAAAAATTACCAGTTTTGCTGCTTTAGAGACAATGGTACAGCAATCGGTTATTGTCGGGATTGCCGCTATCGGGATGACCCTGGTGATTATATCAGGAGGGATAGATCTTTCTGCCGGTTCAATCATTGCTTTTGCATCGGTTGTGGTTGCTGCGCTAATGCAATTTCTGGGATGGCCGCCTTACCTTGCTGCCATTGGCGGAATCCTTTCCGGGGCTCTATGGGGTATGATGAATGGTTTACTCATATCTCGGTTTAAGCTTGTACCGTTTATTGTTACATTGGGCTCATTACTCGTAGTGCGTGGATTTGCTAAAGGAATTGCTAAGAGTATGCCGATTAATGTTGAGCCATCCTGGATGAGTGACTTATTAGCGTCCTTACCTGTCGGACAGAAATGGATGCTGTTTCCACCGGGTGCCTGGATAATGATTGTATTAGCAATACTTATCGCAGGAATGTTAAAATATATGCGTATCGGCCGGCATATTGTGGCTATCGGTTCCAATGAAGAGACTGCCCGTTTATGCGGTATTGCCGTTGAAAAAGTTAAAGTAATTGTCTATTCTCTCGCCGGCGCTTTTGCAGGTTTAGCGGGCTTAATGATGATGTCCTATCAGGAACAAGGCGACCCTACCGGAGCCGTAGGCCTCGAGCTTGATGTAATTGCCGCCGTTGTTATTGGTGGTGGGAGCCTTTCAGGTGGAGAAGGGTCAGTATTAGGAAGTTTAATTGGAGCGATGATTATGACAGTAATTCGTACGGGCAGCCAGCTTAATGGTTGGCCCACCTGGGTTACTCAGGTGGTTACCGGAATTGTGATTGTCATCGCGGTTGCCGTAGACCGTTATCGTCACATGAAAACAGTACAAGCTGGATAAAATAGTTTAGTAATAATATTTGTATTAGGGGGAAAAGAAATGGCAAATGATTCAAGGACATATTTCTTCGGAGCCCTTTTAATTAATTCGGAGATAATTGAAAAAAGGTTAAGGAGAAATTGTGATGAAGATAGTAATAGAATATTGTGTCGTTTGAAACTTCTATCCAAGGGCTGCTAGTTTAGCAGAAAAATTAAAGAAGAGTTTCTCATATTCAATCGATTTAAAAAAAAGTAGCGGTGGAAGATTTGAAATTACATTTAATGATCAATTGGTTTTTTCAAAAGCGGAACTTGATCGTTTTCCGGAAGACGGGGAAGTCGAAGCGCTTATAAAAAAACTTAAATAATAATTCCTATGCTATTTTTCCTAAGACTAGTAATCTATATAGTATCTGAACAAAAACAGTTAATCAATAAAAAATGTAGCATAACGGTGTCATTGCGAGAAGCGTAAGCAACGAAGCAATCCCAATAAAAAACACGGTTACATCTCCAAAAAAAGATTGCCACGCCGGGATGAATCCCGACTCGAAATGACGAAAAATGTACTTTTCGTTCAGGCACTATATAGATGAAATCTTTAAAAAATAACGATGTATGGTTTTCGTGTTCATATTATCGAATAGCGAGCAAGGAAATCTATTAAAGAAAATAGTAATCTATGATGAAAAATAATAAAAATACCCAGTTTGAATTTCCACAAATTGCCGTGGGCGCTGTAGTCTTTAATTCGGCTGGGGATGTTTTATTAGTAAAACGGAAAAACGAGCCATCAAAGAATAAGTGGACGATTCCGGGTGGGCGGATTCAGGCAGGTGAAACATTGGACCAGGCGGTTGAACGTGAAATATTTGAAGAAACAGCGCTAAAAATAAAAGCAGGTAATATAATTTATACCTTTGAGCTCATAGAAAAAAATGACGATGGTAAAATAAAATTTCACTACATAATAATTGATCTCGAGGCCGATTATATTTCAGGAGAACCGCGAGCCGATGATGATGCCCTGGAAACCGGATGGATATCTAAAAAAACATATTCCACTCTTGACGTAAATCACTCAACCAGGAAATTATTGAATGATAAATATAACTTTGGCTGATTTGATTGTTGTTACCGGGAAGATATTAAAGATAATTGTTGACATTAAGTAGAGTAGAATCATAAAAAGATTTAATATTTTAATTAAATATGCCGATAATGATAATGATATCTTTTGAGTAGATAGGCGCTGTACTAAGCAGGACATTATTCATGGCTAATATATTATAGGAATTAGAATGAGTCGAATTAAAGCAATACTTGTTTTTATTGTCATATTATCATTAACAAAGGTGAATGGTAAAGATTTAAATTTTTATGTATATGATATAGAAAATGGATTGGTTCAGTCGCAAGTTTATACAGTTCTGCAGGATTTAGCTGGTTATTTATGGATTGGAACCGGTGATGGATTATCAAAGTTTGATGGAAAAAATTTTACAATATATCGTCGCCAAAATGGTTTAGGTGGAAATATTGTAAGTAGTGGGTTGAGAGATACGAAAGGGAATCTATGGTTTGGTCATTATTCGGGGACATTAACAAAATATGATTGGAATAGTAAAAAATTTGAGATTATAAGTTTCCCTAACAGCGAGACATTTAATATTCGAAAAATTATTCAAGATTCAGACGATGATATTTTGGTTGGGACCAATACATCCGGAGTATATTTAAATAAGAATAATAAATGGGTTCATCTTAATACAGAAAATGGATTGATAAGTAATGATATACGTGATATGGATTTGATGCATGACGGATATGTTTTACTCACAACGGATAAAGGGTTGATCAAATACAGGTATAATATAGTAAAAAATACTTTTATTGTTAAAGAATTAAACGGTATAGAACAATTGGTGGATGTGTCGATCAATGATGTTGTAATTGAAAAAAGTACTAACAATGTTTGGATTGCAACAGAAACAAAAGGATTAATAAAACTTGTTCCTGGTAAGAATGAAAGTGAATATAAGGTAATCCAATTTGGAGCAAAAGATGGAATCCCCGGATTAAGTATAAATAGAGTGTATATTGACAATGATTCAAAGATATGGATTGCAGTCAACAATGAGGGTCTTCTTATAGCTGATATCAAGAATAATTCCGGAAAGCTAAAATTTGATGAATGGTTTAATGAAGACAAAAATGTGAGCAATAGTCCAATTTTATCATTGTTTAAGGATCGTGAAGACAATATGTGGATTGGCACCGATGGGACCGGACTCATTCAATACAGAAATTTAAACTTGCAAATTCAGTCTTTTGATATTGGAAGAGCAAATAAATCTGTTTGGTCTGTTTTTGAAGATAGAACTGGGAATGTTTGGTTCGGACTGGAAGGAGAAATGGCGGTTGCTAAAATGTCTGATTTGGAATTTAAAAAAGTAAAATATTTGGTCTGTCAGGGTGCCGGGCAGAAAGGTCTAAAGCAAATTACAAGAATTGCACAGGACAAAAATGGAGATATTTATTTCATCTCCTGGAAAAATGGAATATATAAATTAAATATTCCATCGAAAACTATTTCGAAATTTATTCCTTATGCTGGTTTTCCACAAGATAAAATTAATAGCTTTTTTATTGAAAAAAACACTTTTTGGTTTGCCACAGAAGATCGTGGTATAATTAAATATAATCAAAAGACCGGCGCTGTAAAAAAGTATGATTTTTCAGACAGAGACCCGCAACTTAATAGAATTTATGAGATTTTTAAAGATAGTGTCGGTAATATTTGGTTCGGTACATATACTGCTGGTGTAATTAAATATGATGGAAAAATTTTCACTGTACTTAATAAAAACACAGGTTTCCCTTTAGAATCTGTAATCACATTTGCGGAGGATTCAAAGAATAATATTTGGTTTGTTAGTTATGATGGAGAGTTAATTCAATTTGACGGGAAGCAATATAAGGATTTCTCATTTGCAAAAGGAATTGACGGTCATCCTGTATATTCGGTATTAAATGATGACTCGACCATTTGGGTGGGAACAACCAATGGGGTTGCGAGATATGAGCCGTCAGACTCATCTTTTGTGGAATATAATACTAAGTATGGGTTTCAAATTTATGAAACAAATCAAGGTGCAACCTTAAAGGACGCGGAAGGGAATCTATGGTTTGGGAATATAAAAGGAGTAGTTAGAATTGCGCCTAACACTAACACGATTGCTAAAAAAAATTATTATATACCTCTATATATAAATAAAATTCAGGTATTTTTCAGAGATATGCCACTACCTGAGAAGCATAAATATGATTATGGTAAAAATTATCTAACATTTCACTACCAGGCTATATGTTTGGCTAATCCGTTACGGGTCAGGTATTCTTATAAACTTGAGGGATATGATGAAAATTGGTCACCACCGTTTAGTGATAATAAAGCCACTTATTCTAATCTCCCACCGGGAAAATATATATTTAAAGTAATAGCCTGCGATAATTTCGGTAAATGGACAGAAAATCCTACTTTTTATCAATTTGAAATATTAGCCCCATTTTGGCGCACCTGGACATTTTACATATTTTCTTTAATGTTATTTATCTTTCTTGTCTTTTTTCTTCATAAAAGACGTGTTATAAAACTTGAAAGATATAATCAGGAATTGGAAAAGGAAGTTCAAAAAAGAGTATCTGAGGTTTCCAATGAAAAAGAAAAGGTAGAATATGCTCTAAAAGCGCTTCGTGAGAGTGAAAAAAAATTCAGAGTATTTACAGAAACAACGAGTTCAAGTATATTTATCATAAAAAACAGGAGAATCTATTATATAAATCCGGCAGGGGAAAAGTTATTAGGGTACAGTAAGAATGAGTTAATAAATCTAAAAGTTTTGAATCTTATTCATCCGGATTTTCTATCTGAAGTTAGAAAATATCAGAAAAAAGATATTGAATTGCAGAATGTTGATAAATTTGAGATAAAAATTATCGATAAAAATAGAAATGAAAAATGGGTTGATATAATTGTCAAACCCATCATTTTTGAAGACGAAAAAGTTCTTCTTGGAACAGCCGTCGAAATTACTGAACGAAAGGAAGCAGAGGATAATCTTCTGGAGGAGAAAGAAAGGTTAGATGTTACATTAAGTTCCATTACGGATGCTGTTGTAACAACCGATATTTCCGGAAATATTATTTTGATGAATAAAGGTGCTGAAAAAATCAGCGGTTTCTTATACAAAGATACCGTAGGAAAAAATATTAATAAAATCTTTAAGTTAGTGGATGAAAAAACAAATAAAACAGTACAGAATTTATTTAGTCAGGCTCTTGAGAAAAGTCATAGAAACTTAATTGAAAAAAAATCAGTTATAGTCAATCAAAACAATGATAAAATATACATAGAGTATACCAGTTCAGTTATTCGTGATAGTAGAAGTGAAATATCCGGTATGGTATTTGTTTTTCGTGATATTACCGAAAGTAGAAGAATATTTGATGAGTTGTTAAAAACAAAAAAACTGGAATCTCTTGGTGTTCTCGCCGGCGGAATTGCTCATGATTTTAACAATATTCTAACATCTGTTATAGGGAACTTATCATTGGCTAAAATTGAATTAACTCCTGATCAAGAGGCTTTTAAATGGATTGACCTTTCAGAGAAATCCTCTTTACGTGCCAGAGATTTAACGCAACAACTGCTTACTTTTTCAAAAGGCGGAGCTCCTATTAAAAAGAATGCTCCCATTGATAAACTGATAGAAGATACTACCGCGTTTATTCTGAGCGGTTCCAATGTTGATTGTAAATTGCATTTTGATTCGAATTTACCTCATGTGAATATGGATCAGGGACAAATAAGTCAAGTGATACAGAATTTGATTATTAATGCACAAAATGCCATGCAAGACGGAGGTACGGTAGATATTGAAGTAATCGCGGAATTCTTGAATAAAAATTCAAATTTATCGCTAAAAGAAGGTTCTTATATAAAGATTAATATAAAAGATAGTGGCAGCGGTATTCCTGAAGAACATATTGATAAAGTTTTTGATCCATTTTACACAACCAATGAAAATGGAAGCGGGTTGGGGTTATCCACAGCATATTCAATTATTAAAAATCATAACGGTTCCATCTCAGCAGCGTCTACAGTGGGAAAGGGAGCCATTTTTACAATTTATCTGCCGGCAGCCATGAATATAGAATATAACGAAGAACCTGAAGATACCGGTATTGTTCATGGTAACGGAAAAATCCTTGTCATGGATGATGAGGACTTGGTTTTAGATACGACAGAAGCGCTTTTGGACTTTATTGGATTTAGTGTTGTTAAAGTTGCGAACGGTGAAGAAGCTATCCGTGTTTTCAAAGAAGAATATAATAATGGATCGTTTTCGGCTGTTATTATGGATTTAACTATCCCGGGAGGAATGGGAGGGAAAGAGGCCGTTATAGAAATTTTAAAAATTGATCCCAATGCCATTGTGATAGTATCGAGCGGATACTCCAATGACCCAGTTATGGCAGAATTTGATCAATATGGATTTAAAGGAATGATTAAAAAACCTTATAATCTTGAAGAAATCGGTTTATTACTAAAATCGCTGGGGTTGGCTTAGCTTGAAGCAACGGAAGTTCAGACTTTAGCTGCTTTCTATCTTAAAACGATAATTTCCTACTATGTTTCAAAATTACAAATCTGTGACCCTTCGGTCAAATTCGATATACAAATACTATATTTTTTTTGCAATTTCACCGTTTAGATTCTCCGATTTTGTTTATCTGAAGATGATAGTGGAATAATTATATATGGTTATACGGTTCGAAAAACGGCGATACTCAATAAATCGTAATCTCTCAGTGGTTTGGGAGGTAATGTTGTTTTTGGAGTGCATCGACTGTGTTGATGCTGAATTGACACAGTCAATTCGTTCCAAATTCCCAATCTACTGACTCATTACAATAAATCGTTTTATTAATTTGAAATTAAACTTAAGAATTCTTAATTTGAAGTTTTTATTTTATACTCTTGAAAAACATTCATTATCGATTGAATTTATGGAGGTGTAAATTGTCAGTTACGATTAATGAAGTTGAGAAAATTGCGAAATTAGCCCGAATTGTAATAGATGATAAAGAAAAAGAGGAATTAACCGGGCAGATGAATGATATTCTGGCTTATATAGAAAAATTAAATGAATTGGATACGGAAAATATTGAACCCATGTCTCATCCATTGGATTTAAAAAATGTGTATAGAAATGATGAATTGAAAAATTCTCTTCCGCAAAACAAAGCTTTGGAGAACGCTCCGAGTAAAACCGATAAATTTTTTAAAGTTCCGAAAGTGATATCAAGATAATTATGAAAAATACAAAATACATATTTATGACAGGCGGCGTTGTTTCCTCTTTAGGTAAAGGGATTGCCTGCTCATCGTTAGGGGCATTATTACAGGCTCGTGGATACACTGTTACCATATTAAAACTGGATCCTTATATAAATGTCGATCCGGGTACGATGAGTCCTTATCAGCATGGCGAAGTCTATGTCACCGATGACGGAGCTGAAACCGATCTTGATTTAGGGCACTATGAACGATTTATTGATGTGGATATGTCCCGCAATAATAACGCAACAGCCGGGCAGGTGTACTACGAAGTAATACAGAAAGAACGCCGTGGTGATTATCTTGGAGCAACTGTTCAAGTGATTCCGCATATTACCGATGCTATTATTGATAAATTTAAAAATGTCAGCGAAAAGACAAAGTCAGACATTGTAATTGTTGAAATCGGCGGGACGGTGGGTGATATTGAAAGTTTACCCTTTCTGGAGGCGTTGCGTCAATTTCGTTTGCAAAATGATCCACAGGATACAATTGTAATTCATCTGACGCTGATACCCTATGTGGCCGGGGCTGGTGAACTAAAGACAAAACCAACACAACATTCGGTAATGCGTTTACGTGAGATAGGTTTACAGCCGGATATATTATTATGCCGTACAGATAGAGATCTTCCACCGGGTGTTAAAAGTAAAATCGCTCTTTTTTGTAATGTATCACCGGAAGCGGTAATAGACGCCCTTGATGTAAAAAACATTTATGAAGTACCGGTTCAATATGTGGAAGCAAAATTTGATGAACTTGTATTGAAAAAATTAAATATGAAAAAAGGAGAATTGCAGTTCGACAGTTGGAAGAAAAGGGTTGAAAGATATGATAAAGTAAAACAAAAAGTTACTATCGCTATCTGTGGCAAATATGTTGCCCTTCATGACGCCTATAAAAGTATAACGGAAGCTTTCATTCATGCCGGAATGGAGAATGATGTGCGTGTTAATCTGAAATGGGTTCATACAGAAAAATTAAATAGGGAAAATGTTAAAAAACACTTGACTAATGTGAGCGGAATATTAGTGCCGGGCGGATTTGGTGAGAGAGGAATTGAGGGAAAGTTAGAAGCGATTCGTTATGCCCGTGAAAATAAAATCCCATTTTTTGGAATCTGTCTCGGATTGCAAACCGCTGTTATAGAATTTGCCCGTACTGTACTTAATATGAAAGATGCAAATAGCACTGAATTTAATAAAAATACATCTCATCCGGTTATTGATTTGATGGAGACACAAAAATCCGTTAAAAACATGGGTGGTACTATGCGTTTGGGAAGTTATCCCTGTGTCTTATTAAAAGGTTCAAAAGCTCAACAGGCCTATCAAACTGATGCATTGATTCACGAACGTCATCGCCACAGATATGAATTTAATAATAAATATAAAGAAATTCTTGAGCAAAACGGAATGATATTCAGTGGTCAATCTCCGGACGGAAATCTTATTGAAATAATTGAGCTAAAAGATCATCCATGGTTTGTAGGCTGTCAATTCCATCCTGAATTAAAATCCCGCTTAAAGAAAGCCCATCCCTTTTTTAGGGAATTTGTTGCGGCGTCATTGCGCTATTTTTTTAGTTCTGAGTAATATTATTCTTTGTTGTAGTGATTCAATGTAGTTTTTTTATGGTAAATGAATCTATGGAAAAAGGAAAGAAAGTAAAAGTACTGCTACATACTACCTCTGAGAAAAATCATTCGCAGATACTTAAAACCCTAATAGATAACAAATATGATGTACATGAAGTTTCCTATCTTGCGGAAATTCATGACCAAAACCTTCTTAATCAATTCCAAATTGTAATCTCTTGTGTAGATTCAACAGCAAAAACAAATGGAATTGAATTCCTAAATTCAATTCTTCATATAGATCGTATCATACAAAGAATTATTTTTTTTGATGAATCAACAAATTCCCAAAAATTAGAACAGGCAGTGAATAAAGCGCATGTAGATTATTTACTGTTTTCTCCCTTCGATGAAAAAAAATTCTTATTAATTCTGAAGAAAGCTGCACGTCGGTTTGGGGAATTAACAAAACCCATAATGAATTATGAACACTTGGTTCATTATACACATAATCTTAGAGAGAATATCGAGAAATATCGCCATGAAGCGACAACAGATTCATTAACAAAACTATTGAATCGCAGGGCTTTTGATAGTTTTGTTACGCGAATATGGGAACGGTATAAGAATAAACATATTTCTTTCTCGCTTGCTATTTTGGATTTA
>JAUVIB010000025.1 GCA_030592985.1 Calditrichaceae bacterium
CAAATTAATACCATCCTGGTTTTAGAACCGACAACAACTTCCTGGATGTATTATACGCGCATGCCTCCTGATAATGGGGTAGGCGAATTGGGAACCATTTTTCAAAAATTTCTATCCGATTTAGAAAATTTGCAAGTTGAATATGATCTTGGTTCTGAAAATATTATTAAAAACAATGGTAAAATCAATGCGAACCATTTTGTTGTGGGAAAACGTACTTATAATTTACTAATTATTCCTCCGGGTATGGAAAATTTCTCGGAATCAACTGTTAAACTTCTTCAAAAATATCTGACACAGGAAGGTAAAGTTCTCTCTTTCGCCGGAATACCCGCATATATTAACGGTGTTAAATCAATAGAGATACAAACCCTTGCACAAAAATATAGTAAGCAGTGGCTATCTGCATCTTCTGTTCAGGATAAACATGCCCGGTCATTACTACAGACATCGGAAATCCGTTTTTATCAACCTGAAAATATTAGCGGTAAACTCTTTCATCACCGAAGACAATTAAAAGATGGAGAAATGGTATTTCTTGTAAATACAAGTGACCGTGATTGGTCAACGGGTTCTTTCTCCATCGAAGGCAAGTCTGTTAGTGAACTTAACCTTACTACAGGGGAAACGGTTTCATATTCCTGTAAAAATAATGGTGAGGCGTTAAATATTAATTTTGACCTTCCTCCTGTTGGTAGTCTGCTGCTTTATATTCATAATAGTGGAACTATTTTTCATGAGACTCAAAAAGAAGCCATCGTTAAACAATTAAAAGGGCATGAAAAATTAAAAGTTCAGAGATTGACTCCCAATGTCCTTACCCTGGACTATTGTGATTTTAGTGTGGGCGATATAGTTCAAAAGGATACCTATTGTGTCAATGCTGCCAATAAAATATTTGAATATTATGGTTTTAAAGGTAATCCCTGGTCGCAGGCTATTCAATACAAAGATGCGATAATCAGTCGCAATAACTTTCCTGAAAATTCCGGTTTTAAAGCTGATTTTAACTTTACTGTTGATAAGGGAGTTGATTTTTCATCTTTGCAGGCTGTAATAGAAAGAGTCGAATTATGGAAAGTACTTATAAATGGTAAAGAGGTGGAACCTTTAGCGAACACTTATTGGTTAGATAAAGAGTTTGCTGTTTTTAATATCGGTAAACATGCGGCCATCGGGTATAATAAAATAACTCTATTGGCAACGCCTATGACCGTTTTTTCAGAATTAGAACCGATATATATTCGAGGGGATTTTGATTTGGAGCCGCAGAATAAAGGCTGGAAAATGGTACCTGCCCATAAAATTAGTTTGGGAAGCTGGAAAGCTCAGGGACTCCCTTTTTACGCGGACAGTGTTAAATACAGCCAAATATACAATATTAATATTACAGCAGGGAAACACTATATCATCAAACCTACCCACTGGCGGGGGACGGTTGCCACTGTTAAAGTAAACGGTGAAAATGCCGGCATCATCTATACTCCTCCCTATGAATTGGATATTACCCGCTTTATTAAGGCAGGGGACAATGAAATCTCCTTTATTATTTGCGGTTCTCTAAAGAATTTATTGGGTCCGCACCATGCCGGATCTATACGCGGTTCTGCCTGGCCCGCAGCGTTTCATTCAGCGCCAGACAATCAGCCCAGGGGAATCGATTATGATTTTATTGATTATGGCCTGTTCAGAGAATTCCTATTGATTGAAAGTGACAAGACTCAAAAGGTTTACTTGCGTGACTATGAAGTTTCTAAACCCATTATTCACTCTAAAGAACAAGTAATTGCTGATGCCCCATTATCATTGACGATCACCAGTAATACAAAAGAAGCCGATATTCATTATACACTCGATGGAAATGTTCCTGATAAATCTTCTCCTCTTTATAAAAAAGAAATTGTACTTAAGAAAAGCGGTAGAGTAAGTGTCCGGGCTTATAAAAAGGGATTGATAGAAAGCGATATAGTTCAACAATTCTTTTATATCGTTGACAGTAAGAAGAATGGATTGCATTATGATTATTATACCGGAAACTGGTCAAAACTTCCTGACTTTTCAGCGGAAACAAAAATAAAAAGCGGTAAAGTATTTACCTTTGATTTAAATTTAATTGCAAAGAATAAAGCTTATTTTGGTATTGTTTTCAGTGGATATTTACAAATAGACAAAGCGGGTGTGTATAATTTCTATACAAATTCCAATGATGGTAGTAAGTTATTCATTGATGATATACTTGTTGTGGATAATGACGGTTCTCATGGAATGAATGAAACACAGGGAGAAATTATGCTGGATAAAGGGCTGCATTCAATCCGCTTAACTTATTTTGATGGCGGCGGTTCTCAGGGATTACAGGTTTTTTACCAGGGTAAAAATATTGAAAAACAGATTATTCCGGCAGATAAAATTTTTATCAGCCGTTAGATATTGGTTTATTAGTCTTTGCCTTGTCCATTAATATTTCGATTAAGCCCAAAAATATTTTAGTGATAAGCAAGGGAAGCCTGGAATAGCTCATAAAATCCATGCAACAATAACTAACGAAAGAGTAGGTATTGATTAAAAAATAACTCACTAAACAGAAAGCATTGAGGCCCTTTATCATGAAAAAAATCATTATTTTATTATTAGTTTTTTTAATTCCCGGATTGATCTCATGTAACAAATCTTCTGTAGAAAAGCCAAATTTTATCATAATTTTTACAGACGATCAGGGTTATGCCGATCTTGGATGTTATGGAGCAAAGGGATTTACAACTCCAAATCTGGACAATATGGCTAAAGAGGGTATGCGTTTCACAAATTTTTATGTGGCTTCACCAGCCTGCTCACCATCACGGGCTGCTTTGTTGACTGGTTCATATCCGGTCCGTGTTGGAGTGCCGACGGTGCTGTATCCGGTAAGTCCTACCGGACTGGACTCCAGTGAGATTACAATTGCCGAGATACTGAAAAGGCAGGGTTATACTACCGCATGTGTCGGTAAATGGCATGTGGGTGATCATCCGACAATGATGCCAACCAACCAGGGCTTTGATGAATACTTTGGCATACCCTATTCCAATGATATGTGGCCCTGGCGGCATGATTACAAAAAAGAGAAACCTCGTTCCGAATTATATCCCGATCTTCCTCTATATTTAAATAACAAAATAATTGAAAGAAATCCTGATCAAAATCAAATTATTAAACGATATACGGAATATGCCGTTCAGTTTATCGAAAAGAACAAGAATAAACCATTCTTCTTGTATCTGCCGCATACTATGCCGCATGTTCCTCTCGGGGTATCAGAGAAATTTGAAGGTAAAACCACGTACGGACGGTATGGTGATGTGATTGAAGAGATCGATTGGTCTGTAGGTAAAATATTGAATACATTAAGAAAGAATAATCTGGATCACAAAACATTGGTTATCTTTACTACCGATAATGGTCCCTGGCTTACCTATGGAAATCATGCCGGTAAAGCCTTTCCTCTTCGCGAAGGGAAAGGTACCACTTTTGAAGGGGGTATGCGGGTTCCCTGTATTATGCGCTGGACGGATAATATCCCGGCTGGGTTGGTCAATCATGAGATGGCGACAACGATGGATTTTTTACCGACAATTGCTTATTTGGCTGGAAGCCAGCCACCGAAGGACCGGGTGATTGATGGTAAGGATATCTGGTCGTTAATGAGCGGTGATGCCGATCAAAAAACACCTCATGAAGTGCTATTTTATCACTGGCCCTCAGAATTACAGGCAGTGCGCAGCGGCCCCTGGAAACTACACTTTCCGCACCAGCACCGGCACCAGGCCGGTCCCCCGGGAAAAGATGGGAACCCTGCCGGACAGATTGACGCATCTATTGGGCTCTCCCTCTTTAATTTAGAGGAAGATATTGGTGAGAGAAACAATCTGGCTGAGAAATATCCACATATTGTCCAAAAATTAACGGATTTAGCGGATACCCACTTGAAAGATATAACTGAGAATTCCAGAACGCCATTGGAAATATCGGATATAAATTGGCGCCGATATAAGGATAAACTATCGGAAGGAGATTTTATCACAGACTGGTGGCTTATCGGTCCTTTTGATAATACTAACCGTAAAGGGATAGAAAAAGTATATTTACCGGAAAAAGAATTTGCTCCAAAAAATACTTATCCCGGCAGAAATAATAAAATGGTTTCCTGGTGGGAATATGATGGAAAAAGTGATGAGTATATCAGCCTTGCAAAGTTATTTAATCCCTCCGATGAAGGCGTCGTCTATGCGCGGAGATTATTTAATCTTAAAAACAAAACAGTGGTAAAAATTGGCTTGGGCACTAACGATGGTGTGAAAATGTGGGTAAATGGGAAATTAGTCCATGAAGATATTGCAGCGAGAACAGCAATGCCAAATGAAGATATCCTGTCAGTTTCCTTCAACAAAGGTGAAAATGTTGTTTTACTGAAAATTGACCAGCTTGGCGGTGGCTGGGGTTTCTATTTCTCGATTATCGATGGGCTCAATCAGTTAGAATAAAGCTAATGATAGAATATTCAAGTGCTTTAGTGAAAGGAAATAAGTCATGATAAAACAAAATATATCAACTTCAATAATACAATATGACTGTCCAAACGATAAAAGCGAGGCCGTTTCACAGATCGTGGATTTAATCAATCAGGCCGGGCCAAAATCAGATTTTATATTACTGGCAGAAACCCCATATACCCCATATACAACAGTAGATAGTTTTTCCGGTGTGGCTGACACTATCCCCGGGGATTATAGTGATAGTTTATCTCGCCTAGCAAAAAAGCATAAGGCATATATATGCAGCGGAATTATAGAAAAAGACGGAGATTTTATTTATAATTCAGCGATACTGATTTCCCCGGAAGGCCGGATTATTCATAAACATAGAAAAATCAGTTTAGCCTCATGCGATATTACAGGAGGATTTACCCCAGGGAATGAGATAGAAATTGTTGAGACAGAATTAGGTAAAATTGGTATTCTGATCTGTTTAGATACCTCCATAGCAAAGAATAATTACGACCTGGCAAATTTAAATCCTGATTTGATCCTAGTGCCTTCTTATGGATTAGCTAAATCAGATTATAATTTAACATTGACAATAGACGGCATGTTGGATGAATGTATTGATGAATGGCGTATCAGGATGCAAATGCTGGCAAAATTTTGCAAAAGCTATGTCTTGCGTGCAGATCACTGTGGAGTGGAAGATCATCAAATTCGGGTTGGTCATTCAATCGCTGTAACGCCTGCCGGATATGTTATCTCAGAGGCCACAATGAAACCAACCATATTACACGTTACCCTCGATCCGTTTTTGGCTTCCAAGAGATCTTTTTAGGTAGCGGTAAATCTGTCATTAGAAAACGAGTTATCCGTATAAAATGCAATCGGTAGGATATATTTAAGCAAAATAGCCTTCGATTATTAACGGATTTTTTTATTAATAAAGGAAAACAAATGAAATTTCCATTTATTTTTATAAGTTTATTATTGTTTATTTCAAATTGTTTCCCGCAAGCTTTAAAATTTACGTCCACGTCATTAACTAATAATGCTGCAATGGCAGAAAAAATTGACTGGAGTGACACTACATCTTATAGAGTAAAAACATTAATCCCATTAAACAAGAATTTTAAAATGGATATTATAAGTGGATTACAGTGGAGCGTATACGGAACGGGAGTTGGACTGGTTACAGCCGTGATTATGGATTTAAATAAAAAATGCGATAAAGGGCTTTGTTATCTTCTTGCTCCTGTCGGCACTATTGTAGGCTTCTTAAGTGGTTTTATTTATAGTGAATTATCCAGCTCTAAAACGATTATAAATGCGGCAAGAATGAGTATTGGTTTACAACTTAGTTATGAAGCAACAATGTCTGAGCTCCAGAATAGATTTGGAGAGAGTTACGGGATTGTGTATCGACGACCTAATAAAAAATATTATATACCTGATAATTACTATTTCCATTTTGGCCTTGAAGACTGGAGCACAGAAGCTAATAGACAAAATACAGTATCTTCGTTTAATCCATATAAATATGGTATAGAATTAAGCAAAACAAATTATTCGAGGATTTTACATTTTACTTACGGAATGGATTTTGGATATACAACTGGCACTTTTAGTAAAGATAATCGGGAAACTTATGATACAATAATAAGACAGGAGATAAATACAATTTATAGTGGTCTGTTAATAGGTGTAGGTGTTAATTTGTTTAAATTTTTACATTTTAAACTGTTGTATAAATACGAACTATTTGGCGCCTATTATCTTATGAATAATAGCGGATTTACAAATTCAATTCAACATTCTGCTGCATTTTCGGCAAGATGTTTTCTTTTTTAATACACATTATTAACAAAAAATACGACAAAGACAATGAATATTTCTCAAGAAAGAATACTTTCTTTGGACAAAGCTTAAGTGTAAATTGAAGCGCTAACCTCAATAACGGATAGTTGCCACTTACTCTTTTTTCAAACATAAAAAGGAGAAATATTCAGCTTAGACCAAGGTTATTGTATTTGATTATTATTAATATAATGGTTATTTTGCTTGTATAAATTATTATATTCAAAATATGTTATATTTTTAATTTGAAAAGAGGTTTTTATGGTATTAACAAAATCATTATTAATGTTTATTGGTATTATTTTAACAGTCGGTGGTTCTTTTGCTGCCGAAGATCATCGTGAACATATCGAAGATTCTCTTCTAACGGTCCAGGAAGTAACGCAAACGTGTCTTGAATGTCATGAAGACGCCGCCAGTGAAGTAATGAAAACTATTCACTGGACCTGGAAAGGCGACGCTAAGCCGGTACACGCGCATAAAGGCCAGCATGCTATTGGCAAAATGAACGTATTTAATAATTATTGTATTGCTGTTGAATCCAACTGGCCGCGTTGTACCAGTTGTCACATTGGTTACGGTTGGAAGGATGAAACTTTTGATTTTGAGAATGAAGAAAACGTAGACTGCCTAATTTGTCACGATCAAACAGGAACATATATAAAAAATCCCAAGGGCGCCGGAATGCCGATGAAAAACGTTGATTTAACAGCGGTAGCTCAGAGTGTCGGTCTTTCAACGAGAGAAAATTGCGGTACCTGCCATTTTTATGGCGGCGGTGGTGAAAATGTAAAGCACGGTGATTTAGATCAGGGTCTGGTAAATCCTACTGAAGATTACGATGTGCATATGGGAAACGGCATGACCTGTACCGAATGTCATACCGCTGAAGAACATAATATAAAAGGAAAGTCCTTAGCTATTCTTACCGGGGAAGATAATCGTGTGCAATGTATTGATTGCCATGAAGCTGATACACACAATTCTAAAGTTTTAAACACACATACAAAAAAGATTGCCTGCCAAACCTGCCATATTCCTGTTTTCGCTAAAAGTAAACCTACAAAAATGTACTGGGACTGGTCGACTGCCGGCAAAGATAGTTCAGGTAAAAAAGACAAATATGGTATGGATACCTATATCAAGAAAAAAGGTACCTTCGCCTGGGGAACAAATGTTGAACCTGAATACCATTGGTATAATGGTTCTACTGCCCGATATCTTAAAGGCGATAAAATCGATCCCGACAAAGTCGTAGTGCTTAATAGTCCTTTGGGAAAAGGGAAAGATAAAAATGCAAAACTGTATCCGTTTAAAGTAATGCGAGGGAAACAGATTTTTGATACAAAGAATAAGTATTTAATTATACCGCATCTTTGGGGCGGCTATTGGACGCATTTTGACTGGAATAAAGCGGCGGAAGTAGGTATGAAAGCAGCTGATCTGGAATACAGTGGCGAATATGGCTGGGTTGAAACAGAAATGTACTGGGGATTGGATCATATGGTCGTTCCAAGAGAGGATGCTCTCACCTGTAAAAATTGTCACGGCAGAGGTGATACTAAACGAATGGATTGGGAAGCATTGGGTTACCGTGGCGATCAGATGTATAAAAAATACCGCGATTAATTAAGTGTTTGTTTAACTTCCACAATATATTTTATAGCCTTGGTTTATTGCAGGGCTATTTTTAAATTAATCATTACAAATAAAAATTTATTGATATCGCATTAAAATAAAGGGAAATATTTATGTTCGCTAAGGAAGTTTATATATCGCGTCGAAAAGAATTAAAAAAAAACGTTAAACCGGGGGTTATTGTTTTTACGGGAAATGGTGATACTCCCATGAATTATACTGATAACACCTATCTTTTTCGTCAGGATAGTACTTTTTTATATTACTTCGGGCTGGATTTCCCGGGATTGACTGCCATTATTGATATTGATGAGGATAAAGAAATAATTTTCGGATATGATTTCACTATGGCAGATATTATTTGGATGGGGCCTCAGGACACCTTAAAAGAGAAAGCCGCTGAAGCCGGTATCTTTTTAACAGATGAGACAAGCGCTTTCGAAGCTTATCTAAAGCAGGCATCCCAGGCGGGAAGAGCGATTCATTATTTACCTCAATATCGCTTGGAAAATAAAGTCCGTCTTGCAAAAACGCTTGAGATGGACATTGATTATATCGATAAAAATATTTCTAACGCACTGATGAAAGCCGTTATTAAACAACGCTCCTTGAAAGAAGTAAATGAAATAAAGGAAATTGAAAAAGCCATTGATATCACTTATGAAATGCATACATATGCTATGAAAAACACAAAACCCGGGATGATTGAAAGTGAAAGATCAGGAATGGTGGAAGGAATCAGTCTCGCACATGGCAGCAGGTTATCATTTCCGGTCATTTTTTCCATTCACGGTGAAACGCTGCATAATCATTATCATACCAACATTATGGAATCAGGACGGCTTGTGGTTCATGACGCCGGAGCCGAAACAAGTATGCATTATGCCGGTGATATCACCAGAACCTTTGCGGTTAGCGGAACTTTTTCCAATAGACAAAAAGAAATTTACGAGGTTGTATTAAAAACACAATTAACAGCTATTGAGGCATTAAAACCGGGTATTCTTTTTAAAGATGTTCATCTTCTTGCAGCAGAAACCATTGCAGGTGGATTAAAAGAGCTGGGTATTATGAAGGGAAATATAAAAGAAGCAGTTTCCGAGGGCGCTCATGCACTCTTTTTCCCACACGGTTTGGGACATATGATGGGCTTAGATGTTCATGATATGGAAGGCCTGGATGAAAATTATGTGGGATATGATGAAACGGTTCAACGCAGCAAGCAATTCGGATTGGCTTATTTACGTCTCGCTAAAGAATTAAAACCAAATTATGTAATTACTGTTGAACCGGGCATCTATTTTATTCCGCAATTGATCGAGCAGTGGAAAAAGGAAGAAAAACACGGTAATTTTATCAATTATGATGCACTTGAAAATTATCTCGATTTTGGCGGTGTTCGTATCGAGGATGATATCTTGATTACGGAAAGCAGCCATAGAATATTAGGAAAACCCATACCAAAAACCATCGATGAAATAGAAAGCATTATGTAATGTCCAACATCCGCCTAAAAACCGACTGGCAGCCACCCGATAGCTGGACCCGAATCAAGGTAATCGACGCCCATACAGCAGGCGAACCACTGAGAGTTATTATTGACGGATTCCCAGAGTTATTCGGCAGTACCATTCTTGAGCAGCGGCGTTACGCCAAAGATAATTTTGACCATTTGCGGAAAGCTCTCATGTGGGAACCGCGGGGACATGCCGATATGTACGGTTGTATAATCACACCGGCGGTAAATCCTGAAAGCGATTTCGGCGTGTTGTTTACACATAACGAGGGATTTAGTACTATGTGTGGTCACGGAATTATCGGCGTAACCAAAGTTGTTCTGGAGACAGGCATGCTGCCTATGATAGAACCAAAAACTACCATAAAAATTGACACGCCGGCTGGATTAGTCACCTCGTTTGCCCAAATTAAAAAGCAAAATATACATTCAATCTCTTTTCACAATGTTCCCTCCTTTGTAGTGAGTTTATCGGATAAAATAAATATCCCCGGGTTAGGAATCATTAGCTATGATCTGGCTTTTGGCGGAGCCTATTATGCTTTTGTGGATGCGGATGATCTTGGTTTAAAAATGACAGAAGATAATGTACAGAATTTAATCTCCATTGGGATGAAAATTAAGCAGGAAATTATGAGATCGAGGGAAATAGTCCATCCGTATGATAAAGATATGGGATTCTTATACGGTACAATTTTTATGGGGAAAGCACATGGTTCAGCCGATAGTCGAAATGTTTGTATTTTCGCCGGGGGCGAAGTGGACCGCAGTCCTACAGGAACAGGCGTCAGTGCCCGTATGGCCTTACATTACGAAAAGGGTGAGTTGGAAATCAGTCAAAAAATGACAATCGAAAGTATTATCGGTTCATCTTTCAGCGCAAAAGTTACACGTTTGACAAAATTTGGCCCGTACGATGCTGTTATTCCTGAAGTTAGCGGTATGGCTTATATTACCGGTAAGAATGAATTGCTTATTGATCCTGAAGACTCCCTAAAAAATGGCTTTGTGCTGCGATAATTAATGGACTAATTACGTTTTTTGCTCTTAACTAGTGTCTGAACGAAAAGTGAGGAAAAGGTCATTTCGAGCAAGGTCGAGAAATCTATAAATCATTGTAAATGTTAAAGTTAAGATTTCTCCCTATGGTCGAAATGACGAAAAATGTGACTTTTCGTTCAGACACTAACTATCTAAAAAAAATTCCATATCTTATGCTTATGCCACGCCTGGATCGGGCAGGCAAAGGTATCCAGTTGAGAGAATGACAGGGACTGGATACCATTTCACTTGCCTATGCTTGCTCACATGCAGGAACACGGAGAAGAGAAATATGAACAACCCGATAAAATAACAAGAAGGCAAAACAATCTAACACAATTGTTGAAATTAATCGTTCATATAAAAATAATAAAATGAAATATTTTAATTTTTCTTTTGTATTGCTTTCAAAATTTAAGTACTTTATTTTTAATTAGTTTCCAAAATTCATATTAATATATTACAGGGAGGTATTATGTCAAAAGGAACAATCAATAAAGCGATCCTGGTCGGACGCTTAGGAAAAGATCCTGATTTACGCTATGCTCCAAGCGGCACAGCAATTGCCTCATTTTCTGTAGCGACAAATCATTCTTTAAAAAATGATGAAGGTGGATGGACGGACAAAACAGAATGGCACAATGTTGTAACATTTGGCCGTACCGCTGAAGTTGCCGGTGAATACCTGAAAAAAGGCAAACTTGTTTATATTGAAGGCCGGCTTCAGACTTCAAGCTGGGAAGACCAGCAGGGGCAGAAGCGTTATAAGACAGAAATTATAGCCTTAGATTTACAATTATTAGGCTCAAAGGGCGATAACAGCAGCGGAAAGGATGCAGCACCTGCCCCTGCAGCTGAAAAAAGTGCTCCGGAAAAAGAAAGTCCGGCAAAAGATGATGAAGAAAATGATCTGCCGTTCTGATACCCAGGCTTATGACAAAAAAAGAAATTAAAAAACTTGTAAATGAGGCAATTCAGGCAAAAAGGTTTTCACAGGCGAAGTACTCCAATTTTAAAGTTGGTGCTGCCTTATTAACTAAAAGCGGTGAAGTCTATAGCGGTTGCAATGTGGAAAGCAGCTCATATAGCTTAACCATTTGTGCTGAGCGGGTAGCACTTGTAAAAGCTTTATCTGAAGGAGAAGTAGAATTTGAAGCCCTTGCCATATCGGCGAAACGAGGTGAATTCTGCCCCCCCTGCGGCGCTTGTCGTCAGCTGTTGTATGACTATGCCCCGAATCTGGATATCATCTTATCGGACGGTTCCACAGAGAAGATTTATAAACTGCATGAACTACTACCCGTGGCCTTCAGTAATGAATTATTGGAGAAATAATGAATAAAGGAATCCTGATTGGGATTGCAGGCGCTTCCGGCTCCGGTAAAACATTAGTAGCAAATAATATTAACGACCGCCTTGGCTCCGAAAAGGTTGTAATAATTCAGGAAGATTCTTATTATCATGATTTGACAGAAATCCCTTTTGATGAACGTGTGGGAAGAAACTTTGACCATCCCGATGCATTTGACCATGATTTGCTGGTAGAACATTTAATAGAACTTAGAACCGGTAAAACAATTGCTCATCCTATTTATGATTATAAAACCCATAGCCGTTTAAAGAAAACCAAAGAAATCGGCCCACACTCAATAATAATTTTAGAGGGTATCTTAATCTTAAATGAGTCGAGAATTCGTGATTTAATGGACATAAGAGTATTTGTTGATACAGCTTTGGATGTATGTTTTATACGCAGGTTAAAAAGAGATATTACTGAACGGGAGCGCTCAGTTGATTCTGTTATAGAGCAATATGATCAAACAGTACGTCCCATGTATTTTCAATTTGTTGAACCTTCAAAGCGATATGCGGATATTATCATTCCCCGCGGTGGGAAAAATTTGGTTGCTATCGATATCATTACAACCAAAATACAATCTTTGATAACATAGAATGTTTTTTGATTTTGTATAGGACACTTATTTTTAATAAATAGCCCCCTAACCGGGGCTGTTTATTAATATAGAAGAAGAATAAAAAAGGCTTGAGTCTATGCAAAAGAGGATCATGGTAATTCTTTGAAAAACTCTATCATTGTGCTTGCCTGTCTAAGGCACAACGTTTCCGCATAAATCCGCGGCCTTCTACTGTATCAAGCGTGGCAATTTTGTAGGGGCGTGATGGAGATTGTGTGACAAAGAAATCCTTGACGATAATGGCATAATCCTGATGGGATTGCTTCGCTTATACTCGCAATGACAGTTTTGCCGTTCCTTTAGTTTTTTCTCAAAGCGAAGTCTATGAAAAATTTTGAAATTTATAATATATATATATCGATTCGGGATATTCTACTATGATGCATGTTATCACCCGGCATATCGGCTGGATTGAAGTTGTTTGCGGCAGTATGTTTAGCGGTAAAACGGAAGAACTTATCCGACGTTTGCGCAGAGCGGTTATTGCCCGACAACGCGTTTCTATATTTAAGCCAAAGATTGATAATCGATATAGTAAAAATGAAATAGTATCTCATGATCTTCAAAAAATTAAATCCCGTGCTATCAACAAACCTGAAGATATTCTCAAACATGCCCTGCAAGCTCAGGTTATTGGCATTGATGAAGCTCAGTTCTTTGATGAATCTTTAGTTGAGGTATGCCAGAATCTGGCGAATATGGGTAAAAGAGTAATTGTTGCCGGTTTAGATCAGGACTATTTGGGTAGGCCGTTCGGCCCAATTCCCAACCTATTAGCTGTAGCAGAATATATTACAAAAACACATGCAATCTGCAATATTTGTGGAAACCCTGCCAATAATACATACAGAAAAACAGCTGATAAAGATACTATTATTGTTGGAACAGCTGAAATTTATGAAGCCCGCTGCAGAAATTGTTTTATCTCCGGGGATGACGAGTTATTGGAAAGTGAGAAAAAATGACTACTATCAGCTCTTTATTATTTGGAATATTTGGCTTAATCACTTTAATCGGAATTGCATTTCTATTTTCTAACAATAAAAAAAAGGTTAATTGGAGACTGGTATTCATCGGCATAGGTCTGCAAATTATATTTGCAATTTTTGTTATTCTTATTCCCTGGGGAGAAGTTGTATTTAATTTTATTGCCAAATTCTTTGTTAAGATCATTTCATTTACTTTTGATGGCGCCCAATTTGTTTTCGGTGCACTTGCTGACCAGACACTATTTGGGAAAGCCTTTCCGGATAATTTACCTGGCGTCGGCTTTTTGTTTGCTTTTCAGGTTTTACCAACCATCATTTTCTTTTCTTCCTTAATGTCCGTTCTTTATCATCTTGGAATAATGCAGAAAATCGTACAAAGTATGGCTTGGGTCATGGTAAAACTGTTGAAAATCAGTGGGTCAGAATCAATTTCGGTTGCTGCCAATGTATTTATCGGACAAACGGAAGCGCCTCTTGTTGTACGCCCTTATGTTGAATCTATGACAAAATCCGAGCTGTTTACATTGATGGTTGGCGGTATGGCTACAATCGCCGGCGGGGTATTGGCAGCCTATGTTGGTTTGCTTGGTGGAACGGATCCGGCACAACAAATTTTCTACGCCAAGCACCTATTATCCGCCAGCATCATGGCTGCTCCCGCAACCATCGTAATTGCAAAAATATTAATTCCTGAACAGGAAAAATCCCTAACTATGGGGAAAGTTGAAATCGATGTTGAGAAAAACGCATCTAATGTTATCGAAGCGGCCGCAACAGGCGCTTCCGATGGAATGAAGCTGGCTATAAATGTCGCAGCCATGTTATTAGCTTTTATTGCCTTAATTGCGATGATTAATTGGATCTTACAGGGTTTTTTTACCGGCTTCTTAGGTTTGACTTTTCCTGCCGGGCAACCTGTCAATTTAGAATCTATCCTGGGGTATATACTAAGCCCAATCGCCTGGATTATTGGGGTTCCCTGGACGGACGCTGTTACGGTAGGTTCCCTTATCGGACAAAAAATAGTAATAAACGAATTTATTGCTTATTTGAAATTATCGGAATTAATCCCAACCGGTATTTTAAGTCCCAAGGCCGTGTTGATTTCCACCTATGCGCTATGCGGGTTTGCCAATTTTTCTTCTATTGCCATTCAAATCGGCGGTATCGGAGGAATTGCACCAAGCAGAAAAAGCGATTTAGCTCGTCTTGGATTGCGTGCAGTTCTCGGTGGTTCTATTGCAACATTTATGACGGCAACCATTGCCGGTGTATTATATTCACTATAAACAAAGAGGCAATAATGAAATCTTTTCTAAAATGGATGGCAATTATTTTAACCTTGGTTTTCATTCTATTTTTCGGAATATTTCTAATTATCTCTTCTCTGATGGATAGTGAGCCCATTGTTAAAGATAATTCTTATCTTCATCTTACACTTAGTGGCACTATATTGGAATATGAAGCTCCTGATCCTATAGAAGAAATGTTGGGCCAATCCCATTTAAATATGAAGAAAATTCGTGATATTTTAGAAAAAGCTGCTGTTGACGATCGAATCAACGGAACAATTTTACATATTAATAACTTTTCTGCCGGATTTGGGAAGTTACATGAGTTACACAGTTATATTGAGAAATACAGAAAGAGCGGCAAAAAAATATACGCTTATATGGAGACACCCGGAGTTAAAGAATATTATACGGCAACAGCCTGCGATTCCATTTTTATAGCGCCTTCCGGTACGCTCTTCTTAATGGGATTTAATGCAGAAGTAACCTTTTATAAAAGTTTCTTGAAAATGATCGGTGTAGAAGCAGAATTTATGCAGATCGGGAAATATAAAAATGCCCCGGATTCTTATATCCGTGATACTATGTCCCCATACCAGAAAGAGGTTCTGGAAAGTATATTGAACCAATATTTTAATGACTTAATAACAACGATCAGTGATAAAAGAAGTATCACAGAAGATCAGGTCAGAAGACTGATTAATAATGAATCGGCTTTTACCGCTAAAGAAGCTGTTAGCTATCATTTTGTGGATAAACTGCTCTTTTTCGACGATATTGTACAATATTTAAAGGTAAAAGGAGAAAAAACACCAAATCGTTTAGAGGCAACGGATTATGCCCGCATACCGGCAAGTTCTCTTAATATTCGCAATAAGACCAGGATAGCTGTTATCAACTGTACCGGTGTCATTGCCTCGGGCAGCGACTCGGATGATCCTTTTTACGGTAAAATAGCAGGAGCAAAAACGATCGTTAATAATCTTAAGAAAGCGACCAAATCAAAAAGCATTAAAGCTATTATACTGAGAATTGACAGCCCCGGCGGTTCCGCTCTCGCTTCCGATTTAATTTGGAAGGC
>JAUVIB010000409.1 GCA_030592985.1 Calditrichaceae bacterium
AGGGCATTTTTACCATTATTTGCTTCAATTATTTCATAGCCAAAAGATTTTAAGGACGCACAGGCAAGATTGCGGACAATATCATCATCTTCAACAACTAAAATTGTTTCAGAATGTTGTCTCATTTGCAAATCGCTATCTATCTTAACAATTAGCTGCTCTTTCTCTTCCGTTATTGGCCAGTAAACTGTAAAGGTTGAGCCTTTTCCTTCTTCACTATCAATATAGATTGCGCCGTTATTCTGTTTTACAATTCCATAGACTGTTGATAAACCAAGACCGGTGCCTTTTCCCTTTTTTTTGGTTGTAAAAAAAGGTTCAAATATCTTTTCTCTGATTTCTTTATTCATACCGGTTCCACTGTCTTGAACAGCGATAGAAATATACCATCCTTCCACTATTCCGGGATGGTTTAGCAGAAATTGTTTATCAATTTGCAGCATATCCGTTGTGATCGATATAAATTTTTTAGCGGAGAGTTTATCTAAATCTCTAATAGCGTGGCCGGCATTAACCACAAGATTAACCAAAATTTGTTGGATTTGTACCGGATCAGCCTTAATATTTGTTATGCCTTCTTTTAAACTCAATTTGAAGTGAATATCCTCTGTAATGAGCCGGGAAAGCATTTTATTTAAATCGTTTATTTCTTTATTTATGTTGATTACTATCGGTTTAATCATCTGTTTACGACTAAAGCCAAGAAGCTGTCTTGTTAAGTTCTCGGCACGATCAGCAGCTTTATTAATATGTTCTACGCTATTGTAAAAAGCATGTTGTGGGCCCATTTTCAGCTTAAGGATGTCTGCATATCCTTTGATTGCCGTAAGAATATTATTAAAATCATGGGCAACTCCACCCGCGAGAAGGCCAATGGATTCCATTTTTTGTGATTGAAACAGTTGTTGTTCCAATTGGCGTTTATCTGTTACGTCTCGAATGATACCTTCATAAGCTATTATATTTCCATTATCGTCTTGCACGGTTGTGGCTGTTTCCAAAACGATCAATTTTTTCCCGTCTTTTCGCCTAAGAGTAAGTTCAAAATCTTTAACCTGTCCGTTTTTTTTAATTTCTTCCTGATATTTTTGGCGTTCTTCTGGATAAACGTATAGATCCCACCTGATATCCGTATTCAAAAGCTCTTTAACTGAATCATATCCGAGTAATTTTGCACCGGCGGGATTTATTTCTAAAATAGTTCCTTCGGGGGTTGAAATAAAAATAACATCCTCTATCCTGGCAAAAAGCGATCTTAATCTTTGCTCGGTTTTTAATCCGTTAAGAACAGCATGTTTCCGTTCAATTGCTTCGCTAAAGATAATACCGCTTTTTTTAATTAGGTATTTAATTTCATCCGACCACTGACGTTCCTGGTTAACAGAATCAATACCAATAATTCCGACAGCTCTGTCTCCGGATATAAGTGGTGATAAAAGCATAGATTTTGTTTTCTCTACTTCCATAATCATTTTTATTGTGCTTGTTCCGGGTGGAAGATCATTAACAGTGGGAACATCAATAATATGTTTGTCCTGAATAGTATGTACGAACCAGGAGAAATCAACGCTATCTACCTTTTCATGAAGTTCAATTTTTTCCGGTATACCAGGTTGAGTGTAATGATATTTTAATCCTAACTGACAATTATCTTTTTGGAAGTAATATATAAAAAAGCGGTCAACCTGCAGGAACTGAGTTAATTTTTTTAAATTATCATGAATCGTATGGTCAATTTCGGATGGGGCAATTTGAATAAATTCCAGGGCAGAATCTACTAAAAGATGCTCAATGGATAGTTTGAATTGCAGTTTCTTTAGATATTCTTGATTAATATCGTGCAACTCGTCTTTTTGTAATGTATTCAAAATTAATTCTTTTGCTGTTTTCTTAAAGCCGTAATAAGTTTAAAACTTAATATAAAACATCTTAACTATCTTTGCAATATCATTTTTATTCCCCGGTAAAAATGTTCAGTTCTTAGAAATAGAAAATATATACCTGTGGATACATTATTTCCTTTGTAGTTTGTTCCATCCCAACTTATTTGATAGTATCCGGCATCTTGTGGTTTATTACCTAAGAGTGTTTTTATGCGCTGTCCGACAATATTATAAATATCAATAGTCACCAGAGAAGATTGTGGAAGTTGATATTTTATTTTTGTTGTAGGGTTAAAAGGGTTTGGGAAATTCTGTACCAAATGAAATTCTTTCGGAGCTGCTATATATTCAGAACTAACGTTATCAATATAACTATCGGTACCAATAATGAGTTTGTATTGAGTTTTTTTATTATTTGTTTTAATAATATCACCTGGATAGAGGATTTTTGTATCCGGTGATACAATTAACCAGTTATAATGGTCAGGGATATTTTTGGGAATTATATGAATATTCTTTTCACCGTCAATATTACTGGATAGTTCAAAATTAAAAATATAGCCATCTTCATTCGGAGAACGGTAATCAGTAGAATAATGATGTCTTTTATTCCCGGGCAATAAATAAAGGGATAAGTAATTACCGGGCGTCATAGGTTCCGGATAGTCACAGCAGTCTATATCATCGGAAGCGTATATTTTTACCCCGGCATAGTTATAGCTGTCTTTCAGATTGCTGGCTTCTGCAATGATTTGGAAATCCCATTCGGAAGTATTATTAAGTCCCTCTGTTTTATGTAGATTATCTTTAATGGATGTCTCGATTGGGAGTATTGAAAGGATGGTATCCTTTTCTGTATAAACTGAATAACCGAGATACGGGTTTAATACAGATGCAAATGCCCAGTCACCGTTTTCACTAAAAAATCGTAATGCATGGAGCGCATCAATATCTGCCCAGCTTACGGGAAAAGAGAAAGGTGAGGAGATTAAATTCCATCCTGTATGCAGGTTTATTGTATAAGCCGAATCTGTCGGTACAGAATAGGTTGTATCATTGATATCAAGCGTTATGGATTCTTTGGTAATAAGCCAATAAGCCTTACCCGGGATTAATATGTCTTCACCATTTTCCAACTCCACATTATTTATTCCGTCAAGGCAATCAAAAATGCGATATTTACTATTGTCATAAGCGCCTAATTTTTCTTCAATTAGCGCAGAAAGTGTTAAGCCGTCGGTTTTTAAGGGAACGGATATTTCCTGGTAGAAGTTTTTCCGTGTTGTATGAAACGAATTTAATCCGGAAACAGTAACCTGAATTGTCCGGGGATTATCTACCGGCCATATTGTGGTGGTATAGCCATGGTCAGCCGTAACATAATACTCAAGTCCCCGTTGGGTCAGCCATTGTGAATCAAGCGTGATACTCCAGATGTTTGATTCACCTTGTTTCGTTATTGCTTCCTCATGCCAGCTGTTTTCACCACCCATTCTGTAATGCAATAACGCTGCACTAACTGTTGAATAAGCAAGAATATTAAAACTTAGCGTTGCCGGTTTATTGCTTAAAAATTCTTTCGTTGATGAACCTGTATTGTAGCTGATGTTTGCAAGCTTGTCGTGTGCAAAAGCATTGAGAGAAATTATCGATGTTTCGGCAAAAGGATCATTGCTGACAATTTTTAATTGTGCTTCTAATTTCCCTATATCAACAGTTTGCAAAGA
>JAUVIB010000092.1 GCA_030592985.1 Calditrichaceae bacterium
CTTCCGCTTTCGATGAAATCAAGAAACTTACAGGATTTTTACATGTCTTCGGCAGTTATCCTCGATTTGAGAGCGATGATATGGAAAGTTCTGCTGTAAAATCAAACGGTAAACGCAAAAAAAATAGTCCGTTATATAGCTTGGATTATAAAAATGAGCCTTCGGTCATTGATATTAAAGGTGTTAAAATTGGCGGCAAAAAGTTTACGATTATTGCAGGTCCCTGCAGTGTAGAGGGTCGTCAACAGATGATGGAGTCCGCTAAAATTGCCCATAAATATGGTGCACACATCGTTCGGGGCGGTGCTTTTAAACCACGTTCAAGTCCTTATAGTTTTCAGGGATTAGGTGAAGAAGGCCTGAAATTATTAAAAGAATCCAGTGAAGAATTTAACATGCCGATGATCACTGAAGTTATATCGGTTAAGGATGTACCATTGGTTGCAGAATATGCTGATATTTTGCAGATTGGCGCGCGTAATATGCAGAATTTTGTATTGTTAAATGAGGTAGGTAAAACCCAAAAACCGGTACTTCTTAAACGTGGAATGATGTCAACTATTAAGGAATTATTATTATCAGCGGAATATATTCTTGCTCAGGGAAATTTTAATGTTATCTTGTGTGAAAGAGGAATACGTACTTTTGAAACGGCGACCAGAAATACATTAGATATCAGCGCTGTACCATTATTGAAAGAGTTGACTCATTTGCCGGTGATCGTTGATCCTAGTCATGCGGTAGGAATTGCTTCATTAATTGAACCGGTTTCAAAAGCATCTGTGGCCGTTGGAGCTGATGGTATTATGGTAGAGGTACATTTTAATCCATCAACAGCTTTAAGCGATGGCGCTCAGTCACTGGATGAAAAGCAGTTTAAAAGCTTGATGAAAGCAGTTAATAGTTTATTGTAAAATAATGCGTGCAATAGTTGGTTTTAAAATTTTGCTAATTCAGCATTTAATTTAGTAAGCAAAAGAGTTTTTTCCCGCATGGGTAGAAACGCACTCTTAAATCCGGCAACAATAACATTTTTTAAATCATTCATTGTCCATTTTGCATATTTGGCAGCAATGAATAATTCGTTTGTCATTGTCGTGTCAGAGATTAAACGGTTGTCTGTGTTTATGGTCATACGCAATCCATAATCATAATAAAATTTATATGGGTGGTTCTCAAAAGAATCGGCTGCCTTGGTTTGAATATTACTTGTGAGACATATTTCAAGAGGAATCCGCTGATCATTAACATAATTCAATAAGTCACCGTCTTCTTTAAGTCTGGTTCCATGTCCGATACGGTGTGCTCCGCAATAATGAATGGCCTGATGGATACTTTCCGGTCCATATGCTTCTCCTGCATGAGCCGTACAATTGATATTGTTATTTAATATCTGATAGAATGCTTCTTTATGATGTTTAGCAGGATTGTTTTCTTCTGCTCCCGCAAGGTCAAAAGCTACCACACCCCTGTTTTTATAAGCTTTTGCTAAATCCGCCAAAACAATAGACGTCTCAGGATTAATATCTCTCATTCCACAAATGATAACGCCTGTTTTAATGGGGAATTTTCTTTCTGCATCCTGTAAACCAATTAATACAGCATCGACGATTTCCGGGAGTTTTAATCCCTTTTTTGTATGCAGAACGGGAGAATAGCGGATTTCAAGATACCAAATATTTTCTTTTGCTGCATCCTCGGCCAATTCATAGGCAATTCTTTGAAGGGCTTGTGCTTCCTGCATTACAGAGAGAGTAATATCAAATGGTTGTAAATATTCCACAAGACTCTTGCATTTTAATCCGGGGACAAGAATCTCTTTTAACTTACTACGATTGGTTGTCGGAAGTTCCACATTCTGTTTTTTAGCCAAATCCAATATGGTATCAATTCGCACACTACCGTCGAGATGGCAGTGAAGATCGGTTTTTGGCATCTTTTCAATAATATCAATTGGGATTGTCATGCTGTATTTCCTAATGAGTAATTTTTGTTGAAAAACGGAATTAGTGCATTAATTATTGCACTTTCAAAAGATTGACTTCTTTTTAGTAAATTTCTTGTCAAAATACCGAATGCGCCTTCATTGGATCGTACATCATTTTTACCGCTAAAACGGTCAATAATATCTGCTAATTCCATTCCTTTTTCATATAAATCATGCTGAATTTGTGATGGTAGGGGTAAACTTGCAGATGAACCGTAAAATCCAATAGAACCATTATATACATAAACCCAATTTTCAAGGAATGCAGTAAGTGGCGTCTGTTTATCTTGGGATATATCATATACACCGCCTTCTAAGCCGATGGTGAAATCAATCATTATTCCTTCTTTTAATAAAGCATTATAAACAAAGAGTGCCCGTTCCCTGGCGCCGGTAATGATTTCATCGCGGATTAAAGGCATATCAGGAACGGAGGTTTCTGTCTCCCTGGGATAATAGAGGATAGAAGAGTTTTTTGGGAAATTGAATGCATCGATAAGTTTATTTATCGCTGTTTCACACGCTTCAATTTTTGTTTTATTAGTTGACCCAATACCGATTTTCATTCGTTTACAGTTGTTGTGTCATTTCTCGTAGTAGAATCGTCCTCAAATGCAGGATCGCTCTCCATTTCCTGGTTTTCTGCCGGAGGTTCTTCAGAATTATCAAACGAAGATTCTTCTGGTGTATTCGTATCTAAATTAATTTCAGATTCGTCAGTACTTGTTCCATCGTCCAGCATATCACTTTCTTGCTGATTAAACAGGTCATCACTTCCATCGTCAACTTCCTGTATATCATCAGGAGCAGGCAGACCATCATCAGAAGGTATCTGTTCTCCGAGAATTTCAGCATATGAGTTCATTGCTTTGTCAGATAGAGAGAGTTCTGTTGTATTATCAGGGCTTTTCAATTTCATTTTAGATAGAACACTATACGGGGATTGTGGATATGAGGAAATAACCAGGTTGTAACCATCAATAGCTTCTTGGTATTGTCCTATTTTTGCATTGACCAGGGCTGTACGATATTGTGCTTTTGATTTGCTCAACTGGTCGTTGCTATCCGTGTATTTTATACCTTTTGTGTAATAATCAAGAGCTATCTTGTAGTCAGCTGTATCCGATGTTACCTGTCCTGGATTAAACAACGCAGCTTGTTCGTAAAATTTACCAATCTGGCAATAGATTTCCGGAACGCGACCCGGAATAATATTTTCTTTTAACAGACGAATCAAAATATTCATTTGATCTTCATATTTACCTAATTTCCCATAAGTATCAGCGATACGCAATTGAGCATCAATATGCAGGTCAGATGTGGGGAAATCAACAAGTAGTGATTTATACATATTTAAAGCAGCATCATAATTTTTCTGTTCATATAAAGCATCACCTTGTTGAAAAACCGTTTCTGCTGTGTTTAGATTTGTTTCCTCTTTTTTACCAAAAAAGGAACAACTTGCCAGTACTATTGTAATAAGTAGAATAAGTGTATTGGATAGTATTATCTTAGATGTTTTCATGGGAACTCCGTTAAAAATTAGTTTAAAAACAATTTTATTACTTTTTTTGCTGATTTCAAAATATTATTTTCATTTAAAGTGATTAAATTTCGGTTTTTTAATACCCATTTACCATTTATCATCACATGATGGATGTCTGTAGCATAAGTTGAATAGATGATTTTAGTGTATATATCAGAAAATGGTTCGGAATGAATCTCCCGGGAATGGATAAAATTCAGGTCTGCTTTTTTACCAATTTCAATACTTCCGATATGATTTTCCTGCTGAATGGTTTTAGCGCCGTTAATGGTTGCTATTTTAAAAAGGTCTAAAGCTGAGAGCGTGTTGACACCGTAGTGCGGACGTTGAATAAGGCCGGCCAGACGGAGTTCGTTGAAGATATTTAAATTATTATTGCATGGCGCTCCGTCAGCTCCAATTGATACGGTAATGTTTTCTTTGATATATTCCGGAATAGGCGCGATCCCCGAGCCCAGCTTTAAATTAGCCGTAGGGCAGTGAATTACTTTAATGTGATCCTCTTTAAGGATGTTTTTTTCATTTTCATTCAACCAAACACAATGTGCCAGGCATAAATTTTCATTGGTTATACCAATATGATTAAAATATTCGATATTCCCCATGCCGTATATCCTTTGAATTTTCTTTACTTCGAGTGGGCTTTCAGAAGCATGGGTATGAAAAAGTGTCTGATTTACTTTAGATAAATGTGCGGTTTCCTTTAACAGTTCTTCGGTACAGGATAAAATAAATCGAGGTGCGAAAGCATATTTAAGTCTTCCATTATCATAATTGTGCCATTTTTTAAAGAGACGCATGCTTTCATCAATGCTTTGTGTGGTTGTTTCTTTTAAACCAGGGTAGGTGTCATCTGCATCCATCATCGCTTTTCCTGAGACAGCTCTGATGCCTGATTTAGCCAATTCTTCAAATACAGCATCATGGGAATGAACAGTTCCCATATCCATGATTGTAGTTGTACCGGTTTTAATTAGCTCTGCAAGTCCTAATTGTGTGCTGACGGCGATAGTTTCAGAAGTGTGTAGACTTTCGTATGGCCAGATTTTTTTATTAAGCCATTCAAGTAGAGGAAGATTCTCGGCCTGATTACGAAAAAGTGTTTGACATAAATGAATGTGTGTCTGAATAAATCCGGGTGCAACGATATAATCTGTTGCATCAATTAGTTCATCGTAATTGGTATCAATAGTATCCGCTATGTCAACAATTTTATCATTTTGGATTAAAATATCATTTCTATAAACATCAAAGAATGAATTCATGGAAATAATAAGCGGATTTTTAATTAAGATTTTGTGGTTCATATTTATTCATTTATTTCATAAATACCTATAAAATATACAGTTTATAGGATATCTTATCAAGAAAAAAACATGACCAAAATGTACTTTTTATATTAATTGTGAAAAAAAACATAAGAAAATTGTATTTATTCTTGACACCCTTGAATCAATTGTTTATTTTCGTGCTCCAATTACAAATAAATTATCATTTAAACATAAAAGGAGATAGAATATGAGTATTAAAATCGCGATTAATGGATTCGGGAGAATTGGACGTCTTGTTTTTAAAGTATGTCAAAATGACCCTGATATGGAAGTTGTTGCAATTAATGATTTAACCGATGCAAAAACTCTGGCGCATTTACTGAAATACGATTCAGTTCACGGACGTTATCCGGAATGTGTAAAAGCTGACGGTGACACTATTGTTGTTGGAGATAAGACGGTTAAAGTTACGGCAGAAAGAGATCCTTCAAAATTACCCTGGGCTGAGCTCGGTGTTGACGTTGCTGTTGAAGCGACCGGTGTATTCCGTAAAAAATCACAAATTGAACAACATTTGACTGCCGGCGCGAAAAAAGTAATTTTAACCGTGCCATCCAAGGATGAAATTGATAATACGATTGTTCTCGGCGTTAATGATGATGAATTAAAAGCGGAAGATAAAATTGTATCTAATGCTTCCTGTACGACCAATTGCCTGGCGCCTATTGCTAAGGTATTGAATGATGCTTTTGGTATTAAAAAAGGTTTAATGACAACAGTTCATGCCTATACCAATGACCAAAGAATTCTTGATTTCCCACATAGTGACCTGCGTAGAGCCCGTGCCGCTGCGGTTAGTATGATTCCCACAACGACAGGTGCAGCTGCTGCGGTTGGCAAGGTTATTCCCGCATTAAACGGAAAATTGAATGGTATGTCTCTGCGGGTTCCCACCAGCGATGGATCAATTGTTGATTTGGTCGCTGAATTAGATAAAAATACTACCGTAGAGGAAATTAATGCAGCAATGAAAGCGGCTGCTGACGGTCCAATGAAAGGTATTTTGGAGTATACGGAAGACCCAATCGTCTCAATTGATATTGTTGGTAACCCTCACTCCAGTATTTTTGATGCTTTATCAACAATGGTTCTTGATGGTAATCTGATCAAGGTTCTTGCTTGGTATGACAATGAATGGGGTTACTCAAACCGTGTTGTTGACTTAATCAAAAGGGTTGCAAACGCATAAATTTTTGATTGATTAATAGGGGGCTGCCTTTTGGCAGCCCTGTTTTATGTATAGAAATATACAAAATAGTTCAAGATAATGATTTTTTCCGTTTTTAAGTATTTTTAAAAGCAACTTACTTAATAAGTTTTAATTTGAAAGAAGGGATGAATAGTGCGAAATTTTCTAACTCTTTTAGTGTTATTCTCATTATTTTTATTGATAAAATGTGAGAATCCTTTAGAAAATAGAGTTGATGAATTAGAGAGACAAATATCTTTACAAGAAGAAGAACAACAGAAAAAAATAGATTCATTAATTGTTCAATTATTAAATCAACAGGAAATAATAGATGGTTTGATAATAGAATTAAGGAGGCAACAAAGTGTAATTGACTCTTTGGGTGTGGGGCAGAGTTATCAGGACTCTATGATAAACTCTTTGAAGGAATATATTGACAATCTAATAGATTCTCAACAAGAAATAATTGATATGTTAATAGCAAATCAACCAGATGTTGAAGATGGTTCTTTAAGAATTGATAGCGTACAAATGTGTTGGGGTGCAAGTTTTGCTAAGAGTAGTGGAACGACAGTAACTTTTTCAAAAGATTTTAAGTATCCTCCTAAAGTCTTTATGACTCAACAAAGTAAACAAAATATGATAGGTGTTACAAATATTACATATAAAAGCGCAAGGTTTTTTGTAAATGAACTTTATCAAAGTGTAAAATTTAGTTATTTAGCCATAGGATTATGGAATAAACATTAAATAATAAAAAGGAAGATTGTAATCTTTGTTAAGGTACCTTGCTATTGAGAAATACTAATACCATATAATTAATTGAAATTAAGGGGTAGTTTAATGGCAAAATTAACAGTTGAACAATTAAATTTTGATAATAAAAAAGTTTTGATCCGCTGCGATTTTAATGTGCCTTTGGATGGAAATGGTCAAATAACGGATGACCGCCGTATTACCGCGTCGTTACCCACAATTAAAAAAGTACTGGAGGATGGTGGTAGTGTTATTCTTATGAGTCATCTTGGGCGGCCAAAAGGTGAAAAAAAACCGGAATTGAGTCTAAAGCCGGTAGCTGAACGACTTTCTCAACTGCTTAACAAAGACGTAGTAATTGCACCGGATTGTATCGGTAGCGAAACACAGAATCTGAAGAGCACTTTAAATAATGGCGAAGTTTTACTTCTGGAAAATTTGCGATATCATAATGAAGAGACGAAAAACAACGAAGATTTTGCTCGTCAACTATCTGAAGGCGCTGATATTTATGTTAACGATGCTTTTGGTACAGCGCATAGAGCGCACGCTTCAACGGCCGGAGTGACAAAATTTTTCAAGCAGGCTGCGGCCGGTTTCTTAATTGAGAAGGAACTTAAATATCTTGGTAATGCAGTAGATAATCCCGTCAGGCCTATGATAGCAATACTTGGTGGAGCAAAGATATCCGGAAAAATCGATGTTATTAAGAGTCTTTTTGAAAAAGTCGATACTCTTATTATCGGCGGTGGTATGGCTTATACTTTTTATAAATCACAAGGGTACGAGATCGGTACCTCTTTACTTGAAGAAGATAAGGTTGCTTTAGCCGGAGAAATATTAAAAGAGGCTGAAGAAAAAAATATAAATTTAATTATCCCCGTTGATGTTGTTGTAGCGGATGATTTTAATAATGAGGCATCCACTAAAATTGTTGCTGTTGATCAAATTCCAAAGGACTATATGGGATTGGATATCGGTCCCAAAACGGTTGAACTGTTTTCCGATGTTATTAAAACAGCTAAAACAATTATTTGGAACGGACCGGTAGGCGTTTTTGAGATGCCTAATTTCGTGAATGGTATCCGTAAAACAGCTGATGCTATTGCCGAAGCAACGGCAGCCGGAGCGGTAAGTGTTATTGGAGGTGGTGATTCAGCAGCAGCTATTAGTCAGTTTGGGATGGACGAGCAATTTACTCATATTTCTACTGGTGGCGGCGCTTCTTTGGAATTTCTTGAAGGTAAAGAATTGCCCGGTATTTCAGCCCTGACAGATGCTTAATTACTGATAGAAGATAATGTTTTAATAAATTAAAAATAAAACCTAATATCAAAAGGATTTAAAAATGGCAAGATTAAAAGTCATAGCCGGTAATTGGAAAATGTTCAAAACCAATTCTGAAGCGCTGCAATTGGCCAATCAGATAAAAATGAAAACAACGGATATCAAAAATACAAAAATGATCATTTGTCCCCCGGCAACAGCATTGGCAGTTGTCAATGAAGTGATTAAGGACAGTGTGGTATCTTTGGGAGCTCAGAATTTTTATTGGGAACAAGAAGGTGCATATACCGGAGACTTGAGTGCTGGAATGATTAAAAGTTCGGGAGCAACCTATGTCATTATCGGACATTCCGAAAGACGCCAATATTTTGGAGAAACGGATGAGACAGTAAATAAAAAAATTAATACAGCGCTTGAAAATGGTTTAAATCCAATCGTTTGCGTTGGTGAATCTCTTGAAGAAAGGGAATCAAATATTACAGATAAAATTGTAAGTAAACAAATTTCCGGAGCCTTAAAGGGCTTTAATGCTGCTGCCGCCGCTAAACTCATCATTGCTTATGAACCAATTTGGGCGATTGGCACTGGGAAAACGGCAACACCTGAACAGGCGCAGGAAGTTCATAAAATGATCCGCGACTTAATTCGTAACCTATATGATGATGACGTTGCTGACAATATAATTATTCAATACGGAGGCAGTGTTAAGCCGGAAAATGCCGATATACTCTTAGGGCAGGAAGATGTGGACGGCGCACTTGTTGGCGGCGCCTGTCTTAAAGCCGATTCATTTTCAGAAATTATTCATATTGCCGAAAGCTTATAGAAAAATTTGATACTCTATGAAAAAATCTTTAAATTAAAATTTTATATTGCAATATGAATTTGGAGTGATAATTATATGTATACTTTTTTAATAATTATATTTGTTTTAATTTGTTTAAGTCTGGTGGTTGTTATTCTGCTTCAGGCAGGAAAGGGCAAGGGACTTGCCGGGTCGATTGGCGGAGGGGCAGGTAGTAGTTCGATTTTTGGAAGCAGGGGCGCTGCCGATTTTTTAGGTAAAGCGACTTCATGGATGGCAGCTATGTATATGGTGATTGCGATTTTGATCGGAATGGTTTATAAAACAACAACTGATGATGTTCAGAAAAGCCTGATCCAGCAAAAAGTTGAACAAGAAGAAGCTCAACATGTACCCAATATTCCAGTTGCACCTATACAGCAGCAAGAGCAACCGCAAGAAGAAAATAAATAATAATTTTCTTAAGCTGGAGTGGTGGAATTTGGTAGACACGCTATCTTGAGGGGGTAGTGGGTGCATGCTCGTGCGGGTTCAAGTCCCGCCTCCAGCAC
>JAUVIB010000382.1 GCA_030592985.1 Calditrichaceae bacterium
ATTTTCTGAGCTTTCAGATCAGTTTTTAATAGTTCAATTTCAGCTGTGAGATCATAATTATCATCCTGTTTTTTTTCATCTTGCGCAAAAGATAATGTGCTCAGGATAAGCAGCATTAATAATGTTATTGTAAGAAAACGATTTTTCATAATACCTCCAATGATAAAAGATTAAATTGTTAATTTTTCTTATGTAATGCTTTATTATTAAAAAATATTCCCTACTGCAATGAATTATTAATATTTTTTTACGGATTATGTCCTTTGCTCAGCTTATAACGACTTAACCTCGATTTGCAGACAGTTAACTCAATCCCCCTTAAAAAAGGGGGCAAGGGGGATGTCTACCTTTTAAATCCAAGAAATTTATTTATTATTTGCTGAGCTAAAGACATAATCAATTTTTTTATATTGTAAAAAAAAGACGGGAACATTCTCTGCCCCATCCGATATTTTATTATATCCGGTTTATTTTTTCTTAGCCTGATTGGCAACCGCTTCAGCCGCTGCTTTTATTTTTTCCTGATCGCCAAGATAATAGTTCTTAGTGGGCTTCAGGTTTTCATCCAATTCATAAACAAGCGGAATGCCGGTAGGAATATTTAATTTGGTTATTTGCTCTTCTGAAATATCATCGAGATATTTCACCAACGCCCGTAAACTGTTTCCATGGGCGGCAACAACAACTTTTTTCCCTTTTTTAATCTCAGGAGCAATCACATCATGCCAATAAGGCAAAAATCGTTCAACTGTATCTTTTAAACATTCGGTAAGCGGTAATTCATTCTCACTTAACTCATTATAACAATTATCATGACCGGGGTAACGTTCATCATCCTTAATTAATGCCGGAGGCGGTGTATCATAACTTCTTCTCCAGACTAATACCTGTTCATCCCCATATTTTTCCGCCGTTTCAGCCTTATTCAATCCCTGCAAGGCGCCGTAATGACGTTCATTGAGACGCCAACTACGAATAACGGGAATCCACATCTGATCCAACTCTTCCAATGTAATCCATAATGTTTTAATGGCCCGCTTTAAAACCGAAGTGAAGGCTATATCAAAAGTGAACCCGCCAGCTTTTAAGGTTTTTCCCGCTTCATGAGCTTCTATAACACCTTTTTCACTCAAATCCACGTCTTTCCAACCGGTAAAACGATTTTCTTTATTCCATTCACTTTCGCCATGTCTAAGAAGAACAACTTTATACATAATATCACCTTTCTGCTTAATTATTTTTCATTTTATAAATATCACCGGGATATATTATTTTCCCTTTTTTATCCAAACTTTTTTTAATCCGCATAAAAGCCATTCCGGCATAGCGCTTAGCGTTTTTTTCCTGTTTGGTTTTTACCCACTCCGGATACGGCGTATCGATTGTTGTCATCCCCCTCGTTGTCGCTTCACGGATATATTTATTCCCATTTTTTAAGACAATCATCATCATGTGCGCCGCAAAAATATTATCTTTACCGGCAAAAAGGAGCGTTAGAATATCTCCCTGTTTTACCGCAGATTCTATTTTGTGTAAATCAGCCAATAGGACATAATCAATGGTTAAAGTTCTATCATCCATAACATAACGCATATCTACTATTCCTTTGTTGGTAAAAAAATCCCTGTGCGAAATAGTGCGGGTCATTTTTTTTGTAATCTTACCGCCCACCTCAGCGCTTACATCGTCCAGAATCCAGCTATTCTGTGGCAGCCAATCGGCCATAGTGTAGTGATTGCGGGTTTTCATGCCGATTAGTCCATTCTTATAACGAATATGTAACAGGTTATTAAAGAAATTATCCCAACTATCTGAAATAGCCAAGGCTAAAACATGCTCACAAAGAGCCATACAGTTGGTTTCTTTAAAATTAACCAGAGGATAATCTTCCATCAGGGCATTAATTCCATCACCGACACATTTAAAATCATACGGTGTACCAAGAAAATAGGCTGAAAAATAGTCCATTTTCTCTGTAATGGTTAGCGGTTGCTTGCTGATTCCCGTTAATAAAGAATCAATCTCCCGGTTACTCATATCGTAAAAATGTTTATCGGCGGAAAACAAGTTTGCCATTAATAAAAACAAAAGAACGATTAAACGAATTTTATTCATCCATTGTCCTATAAATAATTCATGTGCAGACCACTATTTAACAAGAAATTAAATTAATATCAAGTGTTTATTAACTTGACGTTCACTAATATATATGATAGATTTACGCTATCGATAAAACAGTTGAATAAATCAGACTTACTTTAAATAAATATGGAGGTAATAGTGAAAATAGCCATTCCGGTATTAGAAGATAAAGGTGCGGATTCCCCCATCAGCGAACATTTCGGCCATACCCCTTTCTTTGCATTTATTGAAAATGATACGATTGACATTATTAATAATCCCCTGGAGAATCACGGACCAGGAGATATTCCAAATTATATGGCCAAACAAAATGTAAATGTATTAATTGCCCGGGGTATCGGCGGACGGGCTATTGATATTTTTAACAACCTGAACATAAAAGTTATTCGAGGCGCATCGGGAACTGTTAGTGAGATTTTGTCCGCACTTAATAACAATCAACTAACAGACGAGGATTATGAAGTAAAAGATAAATTCCACAAACATTAATTTATAAAAAGAGGGTTAGATGAAATATTTAAATAAAAATACAGTATTTAGTGTCGTATTATTTTTGATGTTGTTTAATGGATGTTCAGCAGATAAAAATAAAGTTTTATCAGATGAAAACTCAGTATTATCGTTTATTGTATCTGCCGATCCACGCGATTATGCAATGCCGGAGTACCAAACATCACAATATTTTTTAGGCACCTGTGAAGCTATAAAAGAAGCAGGTGAGGGAGCTTTCATGGTAAGTGTCGGTGATATTGATCCGCCGCAATATGTATATAGTACAGTAAAAAAGGTACTTGGACAGGACTATCCATGGTATCCGGTTGTGGGAAACCATGAGGCCGAAACGCCTGAAGAGATGACCTGGCTGCGGGAATTAAGCAATAAAGACCTGCCGAATATTCTTCGTAAAGGACCAAAGAATGGTGAGGAAACTACCTACTCCGCTGATTATAAAAATACACACATTGTCGTATTAAATGAATATTATGACGGAATTACCGATACCGGCAGCAATGGAGATATTGGTGATTCACTTTACAATTGGTTAAAAAATGACCTGGAACAGAATCGAAAACCGTTCATTTTTGTATTTGGACATGAACCTATCATTTCAATTCCGGACTATGAAAACGGCGGGCACAGACACAGAGGAGATAACTTAGACGCTCATCCGAAAAACAATCATAGATTTCAACAACTCTTAAAAAAACACCATGTAACGGCATACTTTTGCGGACATACACACCGTGTTTCGTATACAAAGATAAACGGATTATGGCAGTTTGACGCCGGCCATTGCCGGGGACTCGGAGATACGGGTGCACCCAGCTCTTTTCTTAAAGTTTTTGTCGATGATCAATCATGCCAAATTCAAATTTACCGCGATGACGCCAAAGGCGGCGCTTATCATCTAAGAAAAACTGTTACATTGAATTGATTAAAGCTTATTAATCTATAATCCCTCAGTGGTTTGAGGGATAATGCTGTTTTTGGAGTGCATCGACTTTTTCGATGCTGAATTGACACAGTCAATTCGTTCCAAATTCACAAACCACCGAGGGATTACATAAATCCACGGATTTTATTTGAATGTGATGAATAGCGATCCTATATGTAAGCGCTAAAGTTCCGGGGAAAGGGACTCAAATAATTCCTTTCCCCGGTTTATACCGCTTCTCACGGGAAGGCTATTGGATTGTTTCTTTGAGTTACTATAAATTTAGGGAGAGCATCATGAAACTCATGCTATCTGTTTTCTCGGTACTCTTCATTATCACATTTGCCTGCATGAATACTACAGAGC